>JALSSR010000065.1 GCA_026984135.1 Bacteroidales bacterium | reverse complement strand
ATTTCAATGTTGCGTTCAAACCTGTGGCTACATTGATGTCGGATCAGGAAACGGTTGATAAAGACGGTAAAAAGGTTATTATGAAAGGTAAAGGCCGTCACGATGTATGCGTTGTACCGCGTGCCGTTCCCATTGTGGAAGCTATGGCTGCCCTGGTTTTTGCCGACCATCTGCTGCGTGCTAAGGTGTCGCAAATTTGATTTATAGCGATGAAAACCGGGGTTGTGAAATGTAAACCTGTTTTCTGTGTAGTATGCACCTCGAATGTAATTTCTTTTGTCTATTTTTGTGTAAAAATTTTTAATAAAAGTTAATATGAAATCATTTCTTAAAATAATCGGTATATTAATAATCCTGATTCTTGCGCTTGCCTTTGTTTTACCAATATTTTTCAAAGGTAAAATGATAGAGCTTGCCAAAGAGGAGATAAATAAGAGTGTGGATGCCCGGGTTGATTTTACGGATATGGACCTGTCACTTTTTACAAACTTCCCGAATTTCACTCTGTCAATTGACGGACTGACAATTGCCGGTAAAGAAGAATTTGAAAAGGATACTTTACTCTCTGTAAATTCAATTGATGTAACCATTGACCTGTTCAGTGTTTTTTCGGGTAACAAATACAAAATAAACAAAATAAGCATTGTAAATCCGAATGTGTTCGTGCGAGTTCTGAAAGACGGTAAGGCAAATTATGTTATTGCCGTTGCAGGTGAGGAAGAAACGGCAGGTGGCGAGCCGCAAGGGAAGGATAGTCCTTTTGTTTTGACTTTGCAAAAGTTTACGATAGCTCAGGGAAAGGTGACCTATATTGATGAATCTACGGGGATGAAAGTTGTATTATACGGATTGGAGCATTCCCTTTCCGGAGATTTTACAGCTGACAAAACAATCCTGAAAACCGATACCCGTATTGCTTCTATGTCAATGGTTTATGACAAGATTGAATATCTCGGTAATGTGGCTGTGAGCTATAAAGCCGGAATTGATGCCGATATGAAAAATGAGATTTATACACTTAGAAACAATGAGCTGAAACTAAATCAGCTTGCCGTTAAATTCGACGGTTCGGTTTCATTGCTTGAAAATGACGACCTGAATATTGTGATGACTTTCGATACTCCCGAAACCGATTTCAAAGAGATACTTTCACTTGTTCCTGCCGTCTATTCAACCGATTTTGAAAAGGTTCAGACTTCCGGAAAGCTATCACTGACCGGAAATGTTAAAGGTGTTTACAATGAAAATAGTCTGCCTCAGTTCCTTTTTGACCTTAGTGTGGAAAACGGTATGTTTAAATATCCCGACCTGCCTAAAGCAGTCACGGGTATAAACATTAAAACGAAAATATCGAATAAAGGCGGTGATGCCGATAATACTGTGATTGATGTTTCAAAATTCCATCTCAATATGGCGGGAAACGGTTTTGATGCATCACTTTTGTTGAAAACACCTGTTTCCGATCCAGGGATTGATGCTCATTTCAAAGGTAAAATGAATCTTGCAACGGTAAAAGAGTTTTATCCTTTGGAAAAAGATGAGGTGCTGAGCGGATTTTTTAATGCGGATATAACTTTAAAGGGAAAACTTTCGGATATTGAAGCGGAGCAGTATGAGCGGTTTACTGCACTTGGCTCACTTTTGGTGAAGGATATGAGCTATAGTTCGTCAATGTTTGCAAAACCTCTTAATATCAGGCATGCACAACTGAATTTTGCTCCCGGATATATTGATATGGTCTCATTCCGTGCCTCCACCGGAAACAGTGATTTTAATGCAAAAGGAAAACTCGAGAATTATTTACCCTATTTTTTGAAAGATAAAAAGTTAAAAGGTACTCTTTCCACAAACTCACGCCTGTTTGATCTTTCCGCTTTGATGACAGACAATAACGAAGGTGGTGAAAAGGATTTGGAAAATAAACCCAAAGCAGGTGATGAAGATATGTCCGTTGTGGAAGTACCGGAAAACATTGAGTTTTATCTAACTTCAAAATTTGATACACTCATTTATGACAATATGACCCTTACAAGTGTTACGGGCAAGTTAGAGGTTAAGGATGAGAAAGTATTTATTAAAGATTTGAATATGAATGTATTGCATGGGAATATTTCAATGAGCGGATTATATGGTACGGTTGTTAAAGATAAACCTGAAATTGACTTTGACCTGAATATACAAAATGTTGATATACAGGAGTCGTATAACACCTTTGCCATTGTAAAAAAATATGTTCCCATAGCGAAAAAGACAAACGGCAAAATGTCCGTAAATTTCAAAATGGCAGGAAATCTGGACAATAGTATGTCGCTTGTTTATGAAACTCTGACAGGAGGAGGAAAGCTTGAAACAACCCCGGTAAAGATCCGGGATGTGAATACCCTTAATAAGATTGCTGATGTGCTTAAGTACGATAAATTGCGGAGTATGGATATTGACAAGATATTGCTGGAGTTTGAATTTGTTGACGGCAAAATAATGGTGGAGCCGTTCGACATTCGGTACAACGACATCAAAGGTGAGGTTAGCGGCTGGACAGGCTTCGACGAATCAATCGAATATTTGATGGCATTACAAATTCCTCGAAAAGAGTTTGGCTCTGCTGCGAACAGCGCATTGGAAAATCTTGTAAATGAAGCTAATAAGTACGGAGCCAATTTTAGTCTGGGTGAAACGGTTCCGGTAAATATTACCATCGGAGGAACACTATCCGATCCGAAAATTAAAACAGGACTTGGCGGTTCGGGAAAAAGCACTTCGGAAGCTATAAAAGATAAAGTTAAGGAGGAGATAAAAAAACAGAAGGAGGAGTTGAGCAAAGAGGCTCGTGAAAAAGCTCAAAAAATTATTGATGATGCAGATAAAAAAGCCCGGCAACTTATCAAAGAGGCTGAAAAACAGGCGGCAAATATCGGAAAAGAGGCACAAAACGGAGCCAAATTGATACGTGATGAGGCTGATAAGCAGGCGAAACAGTTGATTGCAGAAGGAAAGAAGAACGGTATGCTTGCGGAAATAGCCGCCAAAGAATCGGCAAAAAAATTGCGTAATGAAGCTGATAAAAAAGCAAATCAACTTGTTGCGGAAGCAAATAAGAAATCTGCTCAAATTGTTAATGCTGCCAAAAAACAGGCCGCAACCATAAAAAAACAGGCGCAGCAGGAAGCGGACAGAATTTTGAAAAATAATTAACATAGTTGGTATTTTGCGCTTGGATTTCAAGCCTCGGTTCTTTCGGTATAAATGTTAAAGCTTTAATAAAGAAACAATTATTTTATCTATTTTTGCCGGATTAATACAGGAGAAGTTTTTATGAAAGTAATTTCATTAAAAATTTATTTTATTTTTATAATAGGTCTGACACCGGTATATTCGGTTTATTCTCAGGATTCGATTACCTGTCCCGAAATAAACAACTCAAGAGCGGATAAGATATACAATAAGGCAATAACGGCATACAAGCACAGAAACTACTCCGAAGCCATAAGGGAGTTAAAAACCGTCACCGAAATAGAACCCGATTATACAGACGCATATTTTGTGCTGGGTTTGATTTATATTCAGGACAGGAGAATGAACCTGAAGGAAGCTAAAGCCAATTTTTTGCAGGTTATTAATTTATGTCCCGATTATGATATTTATGCCTATTATCATCTTGCAAGAATATATTACGGTGCCGAAGAATATGAGAAAGCTTATGACGCTATTACCGTTTTTCTTGATGACGTGGATAAGATAGGAAGTGACGAGGACTATGACGAGGCGGTGAGAATTCAGGAGTTTTCAAAGTTTTACAGTGAGATGCTCAGCCATCCTGTTCCTTTTGACCCCAAACCTGTTTCGGGAATTTCAACTTCTATGGATGAATATCTGCCGATAATTTCACCTGATAATGAATTTGCACTTTTTACACGGCGTGTTAAAATTGCTTCTTCACGCGATGATTTTGTCCGACGAACAACAAGTAAAGAGAAGTTTATGTATTCAATTCGTATTGACGGTGAATTTGACAGGGGACGCGAAATGCCCTTTCCGTTTAATATGAATGATAATGAAGGCGGAGCTACTCTCACAATTGATAATAAAAGATTGTTTTATACACTTTGCAAGTTTGCTAAAGGCAAGAGCTATTATAATTGTGATATTTGCACTTCCGAATATAAAGATAACAAATGGTCTGAGATTGTAAGTGTCAGTGATAATGTGAATAGGGAAGATTCGTGGGAATCGCAACCGAGTATCACATCCGACGGTAAGGTTCTCTATTTTGTTAGCGACAGGGAAGGAGGTTATGGCGGATACGATATTTATAAAACGGTGTTGGTGGATTCCTGCAATTGGTGTGCTCCCGAAAATCTCGGACCTGAGATAAATACACCCGGAAATGAAAAGTCACCGTTTATTCATACCGACAGCCAAACACTATACTTTTCTTCCGACGGTTTGATGGGATTGGGAGGGTATGATATTTTTTTTACAAAACTTCGTGAAGACGGCACTTGGATGAAACCGAAAAATATCGGATATCCAATCAACTCAAAGGATGATGAGGTCGGCTTTTTTGTTAGTACCGACGGAAAAACAGGTTATTTTGCATCAAACAAGTTTAACGGTTTTGGCGGCTGGGACCTCTATTCATTTGATTTATATCCGGAAGCACGACCCGAAAAGGTTCTCTTCCTGAAAGGTAAGGTGGAGAGCGACAGCACGGGGAGCATACGCGACGCTTTGATTGAAGTTAAAAATGTGGAGACAAAGAAAATTACGGAAATCAAAGTGGATTCTACGAGTGGTGAATATGTATCGGCATTGCTGTTTAAAAATGATTTTATTATGACCGTCAAAAAGAAAGGTTTTGTGCAGGAATCGAAGTATATTTCTAAAATGAGTCCCCGATTTTCAGTTCCGGCAGTTCTCGATTTGAACCTTGAGCCAATTAAAGTCGGGAAATCATACCGTCTGAATGATATCTATTTTGATTTTAATTCCATAGAGTTGAAACCCGAATCTAAGATAGTTATTGATGAATTCGCCGGTTTTTTAAATGATAATCCAACTCTGAAAATATCCATTCGGGGGCATACTGATAATATTGGTAGTGAGGAAGATAATCTGAAACTTTCGCAAGACAGAGCCAAAGCTGTTTTCAACTATTTGATTGAGAAAGGGATTAGTGCCAGGAGATTGAGTTTTAAGGGGTTTGGCGAATCTAAGCCCATTGCAACCAATGATACTGAGACAGGCCGTGCCAGAAACAGAAGAACGGAATTTGTTATTGTGGGTAAGTAGAAATTGAATATCATTGCAAAATAATTAAAGTTTATGAACTCTGAGTATTTAACCCTGTTCGGATATTTTGCTTCTGCAATAATTGCCCTGTCAATGACAATGAATTCCATTGTGAAATTCAGATGGATAAACCTGGCAGGTGCTTTGAGTTTTTCCACTTACGGTTTTTTTATTCATGCGATACCTGTAATGGCTTTGAACGGATTTATTGCTGCTGTTGATATCTTTTATCTTTATCGTATATATTCAAAAAAGGAGTTGTTCAGTTCTCTGGAAGTCAGGGGTGACAATAAATATCTTTTAAAATTTCTGGAGTTTCACGATAAGGAGATACAAAAGTTTTTTCCCGGATTTATGTACAAGCCCGAGAAAAATACGATCAGCTTTTTTATATTACGCAATATGAATGTTGCAGGGATATTTCTTGCACATCGCGAAGATAATACTACTCTGAGAGTTGGTCTTGATTATGTTGTGCCTCAATACAGGGATTATAAAAACGGACATTATATCTATCACAGGTTGCGGGATAACTTTATTCGGCAAGGGTTTGAAAAGGTGGTTGTGAACTCCTTCTCGGGAAAACATTCAAAATATCTGAAAAAACTCGGTTTTGTGAAAGTTGGAGAGAATCTGTATATGAAAGAGTTAGTAAAGTGAAACTCATATTTAAAGGCCAAGCCTCAATTTTTTATTCCTTTACAATTTTATCTGTGAAGTTTACGGTTTCTCCTTTCACCGAAATAAAATAGATACCTTTTGGAAGGCCTTTGATGCCGATTTCTTTGCTGAAAACGCCTGATATATTCGGTATTCCGATAACCTTTTTTGCAATTCCGTCAAGACCGTAAACAGTTATTTTTAAGTTTTGCTTATCAGGAATATTCATCGAAATATTAATTTTCTCTTTTGCCGGATTGGGGAACACTTTGATGGACGGATTGTTAACAATATTTTTGTCTGTTCCCGTTGTAATGCAATAATACGACATCTTCCATCCCTCGTTTGTAACGGTTTGATTTGTGTAAAATATGAGATATATGTCATCAATAAAATAAGAAACGGGTTCGGGAAGATCACCCTCTTCATAAATGCCGGAGTATTCGGCAAGTATCTCATTATTAGTTCCGTCAACAATCTTCAAAACATCAAAATCCGCCTCTGTTTTAAACTTATGGAAGGTAACGGTTATAACGGCCGTACTTTCAGGATGTATATGCCACATACAACTTGTCCCGTTATGATAGTAAAAATTACCGGAACCGTCGTCCAGGGTATCAATAGTAGCTGTGAGGTCGGTCATTCCAGAACACCAAACCGGCTTCACACAGGAGTAATGTAAGAACCAGCCTTCTCCCGTTGAACTGTCGTCGGATATGAAAGTGACAAAAACCTTGTTTCCGCTTGAGACAATATTTTCCGGTAAATTATTTCCGGAAAATTGTCCCAAAACAGGTGCCGAATCGGAGTCTCCGTCATAAATTGTGATAAAATCGCTTCCTTCCTCCGTATCCATCTTGTCGAAGAATATTTTTATTGATGATACCGAGTCCTCAACACTTTGGGGTGATATTAACCATGAGCAATTTGTGTTATTTTGGTAATTGTATGCAGGGCCGCTACCGTCGTCAATGGAGCCGGTAACGGAACGGAGAGTGTCGGTGCCCTGACAGAGTGGGGGATAGCTGTAATTTGCAGTGTCGGGGAAGCAGTTAATGATAAGCTCTTGTGCAAGGTTGAAGTTTGAGCCTCCGGGAGTAAGGGTGTCAATATAAAAATATCCGTCCCAGGAACCGCCCCAACCCCAATTGAAATGGAAATAGTCTTCATTCTGATATCCGTCGCAAATAAATGCGTGTCCGCTGACATTAGGCTCTGACCAGCCGGCATAATAGAGTGGAATTTTATTGTTTAAATGAGCTATGATAACACTGTCCCAGTCGAGATTTGTACTGTCACGAAATAAATATTGCGTTTCCGGTGAGTATTTAAAATAGGTTCTCAGGGAATAGGCCGCTTTATGATTCCACATCCCCGAACCGTCGGGTCCGTAATCCATATCAACCGAAACACCAAGGTGAAAAAGGAGTTCGGCAACGGCAAAGTTTTGCTCCGAAAGATGGTTTGTCATTCCGTTCCAGTCATATTTCGTCTCCCCGAAATCGGCCGAAATGGTTCCATAGTCGGGATGCTGATAAGTATAGGAGCCTGTTCCCGTATCGGGCCATCTGAAATAGTAGCACAGTTGTCCCATAGCTGTTGCCACACAGCCTGTGTAACAATGCCCTGCCGGACCTGCCGGATCTTCGGGGCACATCTGATTGTAGAAGTTTCCCTGATCCCACGTGGATATAAGCATCGGAGCCACATCTTTGCCTCCTTTTGCAATGAACGAATTTGAAATATCATCCGTCAATAACCTGTCCCATTCGTCTTTAACGGCAATAGCGGGCTTTATCTTTTCTGTAATTGCAAACTCAATTTGTTTTTTATATTGTTCTGTCCAGGCAATAAACTGGGGAGGTTTATTGTTCATATCTGTTTTTGAATCGAATGAATAGGCCAAAACCGGTAGTACACTTTTTGTCGCCGAAACAATAACATAACCCGAAGGAGACATTGTTACGATATAAAAAACCTTTTTGCCGTTCAGATATTCGGCCTCAATGTTGTTTACTTTTACCGTTTGAAAAGAAAGTACTCCGGCACGGTTAATTCTTTCATAATAGAAATTTTTTGCAACTTTTTGTGCTTCATTAACTTGAACGGTTTGTGACCGTAACGGATTTATGACAAATGCCGACAAAAAAATAACGGACAGGATAAATTTTTTCATAAAGCGGAATGTTAAAATATAGAGTGCGAATTTAAATAAAAGTTTTATACGGGATTGATTTTTCATTCTCGTTTTGTGCTACTCCTTTGTGCTGTTTTTTATTCAGTCATTTTCTTTATGCTTAATTGTTTTAAGCTTTGTGTCTATTTTGTCCAATCTTGAATTTCAATTTTACTTATCCTTTTAAAATGTTTTTAAAGTAAACAATTATCCCCAAACATTGTTTATCCCTGTGAAAATGCATTTTTTTATTAAAATATTGAGATTGAAATGGCGACATTTGAAATAGTTATGCCCAAATTGGGTGAGAGTATTATTGAAGCGACAATTACAAAATGGCTAAAGCAGGAAGGCGACAACGTCGCCGAAGATGATGCCATTGTGGAGATAGCTACCGATAAGGTGGATTCCGAAATCCCGTCACCTGTTGAGGGTGTATTGAAAAAAGTTCTGTTTCGGGAGGGAGACGTCGTTCCGGTGGGAACGGTTATTGCTCATCTTGAGATTGAAGGAGAAGAAGTTGATGATGAATCCGTTGTTGAAACGAAGGAAATCATTGCTCCGGTTGTTGAAGATACCGGAAAAGTGGAAGAATCGCCAGCTGGTGAAACTCCTTCGGGTGATGATTATAAATCCGCCGGCAGGTTCTATTCCCCGCTCGTGAAAAGCATTGCCAAGCAGGAAAATATCTCATTGCAAGAGCTTGATGCCATAAAAGGTTCGGGCAAGGACGGACGTGTTACCAAAAGAGATGTTCTTAAATATCTTGACGACAGGAAGGCGGGTAAAGCCGTTGAAACAAAAGGCGCCGTCAAATCCGTTGAAGCTCCCAAGGTTACATCTTCTGCAGGTGACGAGCTTATTGAGATGGACAGAATGCGCAGGCTCATTGCCGACCATATGGTTATGTCGAAGCAGGTTTCGCCTCACGTTACAATGTTTCATGAGGTGGATATGAATGCGGTTGTTAACTGGAGAAATAAAGTAAAGGACGAATTTCTGAAACGCGAAGGTGAAAAGTTGACATTTACACCGTTGTTCATTGAAGCTGCGGCCAAAGCTCTAAAGGATTTCCCCCTTGTCAATTCATCGCTCGACGGATACACTATAATAAAAAGGAAAAACATCAATATAGGAATGGCTACGGCTCTTCCCGACGGCAACCTTATTGTTCCCGTTATAAAAAATGCCGATCAAAAAAATATTCTCGGTCTGGTGAAAGATGTCAATGACCTTGCAAATCGTGCCAGAAACAATAAGCTCAATCCCGACGAGATACAGGGCGGAACATTCACCGTTACGAATTTCGGACAATTCGGCAATCTTACGGGTGCGCCGATCATTAATCAGCCGCAGGTGGCTATTCTCGGAATAGGTACGATTAAGAAAAAACCTGTTGTTGTGGAAACCCCGCAGGGTGATATGATTGGCATCAGGCCCGTGATGATTTTGTCGCTGGCATTCGACCACAGGATTGTTGACGGCTCGCTCGGAGGTATGTTTTTACAGAGGGTTGCAAAATATCTTGAAAATTTTGATGCCGACCGAACGGTTTAATTTATACTTTCGCAAAAAAATTAAAAGCTAAAGCCATTCCGGAGTTCTACGAAAATCGTCGAACTTTCTCACAGCTTGCAAATATTACCGGAATGGCTTTTTTTCTGTAAACAAAAGATAAAATGGAATTAAATCTTACTAAACCGATTGCATTTATTGACCTTGAAACTACGGGTATCAATGTTGCCAATGACCGTATTGTTGAAATTAGCATTATAAAAGTAAATCCCGACGGCTCCACGGATATACTTACTAAAAAAGTGAATCCTACGGTCCCTATTCCGCCCGAAACAACTGCTATTCATGGGATAAGTGACGAAGATGTTAAAGATGAACCCACATTTGCCGAACTTGCCCCCGAACTGGTAAGATTCATTGGAAATGCAGACCTTGGCGGATACAATTCCATTAAATTTGACTTTCCCCTGCTTGTAGAGGAATTTCTTCGCGCCGACGTTGATTTTGATCTGAAAAACAGGAAACTCATTGATGTACAGAATATCTTTCATAAGATGGAACCGCGAAATCTTGCCGCCGCTTACCGGTTTTATTGTAAGAAAACTCTTGAAAACGCCCATACCGCCGAGGCTGATGCTATGGCAACATACGAGATTCTTAAATCTCAGCTTGATATGTACAACGAAAAGCAATATGAAGACAAAGACGGTAATGTTTCCGTTCCCGTGAAAAACGATGTGGATGCTTTGGCTAAATTCTCTTCTCAAACAAAAAATGCCGACCTTATCGGGCAAATCATTTATAATAAGGATAATGTTGAGGTGTTTAACTTCGGAAAGCATAAAGGGAAACCCGTTTCGGAAGTATTTCAAAAGGAGCCTCAGTATTACGACTGGATGATGAAAAGTCAGTTTGCCCGTTCAACAAAGAAAGTGATTACTGCAATTTATCTCAGGGGGTTTAACAAAGCCTCTGTTAATCTGAAATCTTAACGTAAAAGCCCATTTGGAAAAATAAGAAAAAATTTCATTCCGATAAATATCGAAATGACTTTGCCCAATAGCTAAAGTTTTAGAACACGCAGTATATTACTTTTTCATTCCCGTAGTCACTTTCCCGGTTTCGGGGTCAAGTTCCGAACCACCCATAGAATGGGGAATCATATAAATTGACAGTAATACAATGGAAGCTATAACAGGCCAAAGTCTGTTCTGTCGGTTTTTATGAAGGGCAAATCCGGCGATAGCCCAGAAAATAAAAGCAAATATTGTTTTATTGTCTGTCCAGTCACCGCCGAAAGGCCATCCTGTCCAGAAGTCGCCGAAAGCAAATTTTTGCACAATAGGTCCGAGTATCAAGCCTCCTATAAAAAGTGCTACGATAGTCACCTTTGTATATCTGAAAGTTCTCTGACCTTTGAAAATAGCTTCGATACCCGTTCTTGTGGAAAACAGCATTGCCGTGAACATAAATATAATGTGAGGAATGAGAATATAAAGCGGAACGTGCCCTTTATATCTTATAACAACGGGTGTTTCATATAGCTGATACTCCTTTGAACCGTCACTTACCGTTACTACGTACTCGAATTTGCCGGCAGGAGGAAGATGTGGTAACTCTGCTATAAGATAATCATCCTCTCTGTTCATTTGTAATGTTTTCCATTCGTCCTTACTCCTGTATATCCTGTATTTGAGTTTTCCGGTTATTTGTTCCGGCATTTGCACTTTTACGGGTGCTTTGTCGCCATCAAAACTCGTAATAAGTTTAAATTTATATTCTTTTCCGTTCAACTCCACAGTTCCCTTTTTCGGATATGTAGGTCCGGTCATCCTTTGATAAAAGGCAATTGATATTGTAAATATAACTGCGAATATCCAAAGCCATACCGATTGTTTATTAGTAACCATATCTTGTCGTTTTTAATTGCTTAATATAAAATAGAAATAACATATTGAATATTATATTGTTCACAAAAATAGCCGTAAAAATATTAGAAAACGGATAAATTGTTAAATATCATAAAATAATTATTATTTTTTGTCGGGGGTTTGATTATTAGTGTTACTTTTGCACCCAGTTTAATTTATTAATTACATAATACACTAATGAAAACAGGTAAAGTAAAATTTTTTAATGAGTCCAAAGGATTTGGATTTATTATTGACGATGAATCGGGAACAGATTATTTTGTTCACGCATCAGGATTAATTGATCAAGTCAGAGAAGACGACGAAGTAGTATTTGAGCTTAAAGAAGGCCGTAAAGGTCTGAATGCAGTTGACGTGAAATTAGCTTAACAAATATTATATTTTGAGTGAATGATTTAAAGCCCCGCCAAAAGCGGGGCTTTTTTATACTTTATTAAAACAAATTGAATGCAACAAATAAGAAATATAGCAATCATTGCACACGTTGACCACGGTAAAACCACTTTGGTTGATGATATGATTCACGAATGCCATGCTCTTACCGACAGGAAAGATCCTGGTGAATTGATTCTCGATCAGAATGATCTGGAACGCGAAAGGGGCATTACCATCCTTTCCAAGAATGTTTCGGTCTCTTACAAAGGAGTTAAAATCAATATTATTGATACTCCGGGTCACTCCGATTTCGGTGGTGAGGTGGAAAGAGTATTGAATATGGCCGATGGCGTTTTGCTGTTGGTTGATGCCTTTGAGGGGCCTATGCCGCAAACAAGGTTTGTACTCGGGAAAGCCATCGAACTTGGGCTGAAGCCTATTCTGGTAATAAACAAGGTTGATAAGGAAAACTGTCATCCCGATATTGTTCAGGAGCAGGTTTTTGATCTCATGTTCAATCTTGATGCCACCGAAGATCAGCTTAATTTTGTTACTATTTACGGTTCTGCAAAGTTTGGATGGATGAGTACGGACTGGAAAGAACCGACGGATAATATTATTCCTTTGCTGGATGCAATAGTTGAAAATATTCCCGATGCACCCTATTACGAAGGAACTCCGCAAATGAAGATAACATCTCTCGACTATTCAAACTATGTGGGACGTATTGCCATCGGACGTGTTTACAGAGGCGATCTGGCAATTGGAAGAGATTATATGCTGTGCAAAAGAGATAAAAACGTCAAGGTCAGGATAAAAGAACTTTATCTTTTTAAAGGGCTTAACCGTGAAAAAGTTGAAGCGGTACGTAGCGGTGATATCTGTGCAGTAGTGGGGCTGGATGATTTTGAAATCGGTGATACCATTGCCGACCTTGAGAACCCCGAACCTATGACGAGAATTAATGTGGATGAGCCTACAATGAGTATGTTGTTTACAATTAATAATTCTCCATTTTTCGGAAAGGAAGGTAAGTACGTGACATCAAGACATTTGCGCGACAGGCTTTTTAAGGAGACGGAAAAAAATCTTGCTTTACGTGTTGAAACAACCGATTCGGAGGATAGATTCAATGTGTTCGGCAGAGGGATTCTTCATCTTTCGATCCTTATTGAAACAATGAGAAGAGAAAAGTATGAATTTCAGGTCGGCAAACCGAAGGTTATTATTAAGGAAATAGATGGTGTAAAATCAGAGCCTTATGAAACTCTTGTCGTTGACGTACCTGAGCAATATTCGGGCAAAGCTATTGAGCTTGTCACACAGCGAAAAGGAGATTTGCTGGTTATGGAGCCCAAAGGTGACCTTCAGCATCTTGAATTTGACATTCCGTCGAGGGGACTTATCGGGCTTAGAAACAGCATTCTTACCGTTACGGCGGGAGAAGCGGTAATTAACCACCGTCTGAGGGGTTATGATGTTTATAAAAATGAGATTCCTACCAGAAAAAGGGGGTCAATTGTATCTTCGGAAACAGGACAGGTGCTTGCTTATGCCCTCGACAGATTGCAGGACAGAGGCAGATTTTTTGTGGAACCCGGCGAACAGGTTTACAAAGGACAGGTAATTGGTGAATATACAAGGGAAAAGGATTTGGAAGTGAATATTACAAAAGGTAAAAAACTTACAAATATGCGTGCTTCCGGCTCCGACGATTCTGCAAAGATTGCTCCTAAGATCAATTTCTCGCTCGAGGAGGTTCTCGAATATATCAAAGATGATGAGTATGCCGAACTTACCCCTAAAAGTATCAGAATGAGGAAAATAGGTTAACGGTCATTCTTCGGCTTCGCTCAGAATGATATTCGACTTTGCTCAGAATGACATTGTCTCTCATTTTGCGTTTTCCTTGTCAGTGACAACACCAACGAGAGGTAGAGGGTTTTGTTTCAATATTGTTATATTTATTAAAAAATCCCCTACGGGGAAAATTTATATTTTCAGCTATTTTATTACAAAAACATAACCGCTACGCGGTATTGCCAGGTTTACATATAAAACTCACTATCAGTTTTTGTATTACTTTTATCACATTATAACCTATGCAAGATTAAACGAACCAAGGTGAACCTTGTAGAGGTTCGGATTGCCGTAATAGAATAATCAACCGGGATCTATTCATCGTAGATGATATTTTGATAATTTTTCACAGGAATGCAAATCCCGAATAGCCACTTGAAAGACACGATCCCGCACTTGGGGCTTTTCCGGATTTTGGCGGTGGTATAAAGCGCAGGATAATCCGAAAACAAATATCTTCGGGATTTGTAATCCCGTTTTGAGAGAAAATGCCGGGTGCAAACTCTTTATGACTATTTTACGGTTTGTTTGCTTTAGTGGTAAAAAAAGTTACTACCCGGTAGAAAATAAGTTTTGCTATCTTTGCCCGCGCTTATGGTATATCTGTCTGTTGAAAATCTTTCGAAGCACTACGGCGAAAAGGTGCTTTTTGAAAATATAAGTTTCGGACTTGACAAGGGAGATAAAATCGCTCTTATTGCCAATAACGGGACGGGAAAGTCAAGCCTGATGAAAATCATTGCGGGTGTTGACGACGCCGATACGGGTAGTGTGATTGTCCGCGACGGGATCAGAATAGGATTTTTACAACAGGAGCCCGAATTTAACGAGAACCTGACAATAAACGAATTGATAAAAGAGGGTAACTCGGATCTCCTTTCCGTTATCAATGAGTATGAGAAAGCCCTTGAAGCCCAGACTGCCGATTATAATGAGAGCACACATAAAGCTTTTGAGATTGCGTCGGAAAAGATGGACAGAACCGGTGCCTGGGATTATGAAAGAAGACTGAAGGAGCTGCTTACACGGTTTAATATCACCGATTTGGAGCAACATATCGAGACTCTGTCGGGTGGTCAGCGAAAACGTCTTGCTTTGGCCCTGGTTTTGCTTGATAATCCCGATATGCTGTTGCTGGATGAGCCTACCAATCATCTTGATATTGAGATGATTGAATGGCTTGAAAAATTTCTGTCGCAATCTTCCGTGACTCTACTGATGGTTACTCACGACCGTTATTTCCTCGACCGTGTGTGTAATTTGATATTGGAAATGAGCGACGGTAAACTTTTCTATCACAAAGGGAATTATGAATATTTTTTAAGAAAGAAAGCCGAACGTGAGAATGCCGAGCAAACCGAGACCGGTAAAGCAAGGCAACTGATGAAAAAGGAACTGGAATGGATGCGACGTATGCCTCAGGCAAGAACAACCAAATCAAAGGCGAGGATAGATGCTTTTTACGAAACCAAAGAAAAAGCTACATCGCGGAAACCCCAACGTGAACTTAAGCTTGATGTGAAAATGTCGAGGATAGGAGGGAAGATACTGGAATTGGAAAACATCTCAAAAAGCTATGGGGATATTAAAATTGTTGACAATTTCGGTTATGTTTTTAAAAAGGGTGAAAGGATTGGAATTATCGGTAAAAACGGTACCGGAAAATCCAGTTTTCTGAATGTGATTACAGGCAAGGAAAACCCCGATTCCGGCAGAGTGGAAAAAGGGCAGACAATCCAATTCGGGTACTATTCGCAGGAAGGCATCAAGCTGAAGGAAGATAAAAGGCTGATTGATGCTCTGAAAGAGATTGCCGAGGTTATTGAGCTTGGCAACGGCTCAAGACTTTCGGCATCACAGTTTCTCAACTATTTTATGTTTACTCCCGAAATGCAATACACTCCGGTGTCAAGCCTGAGTGGTGGTGAGAAACGCAGATTTTACCTTCTTACCGTGCTCATTAAAAATCCGAACTTTCTGATTTTGGATGAGCCTACAAATGACCTTGATCTGTTGACACTCAATAAGCTGGAAGAGTTTTTGCTGAACTATAAAGGCTGCCTTATTCTTGTCTCCCACGACCGTTATTTTCTTGATAAGCTTTGCGATCATCTCTTTGTCTTTGAAGGTGACGGTAAGGTTAAGGATTTTACGGGTTCATATTCTCAATATAAGGAAAGGATGAAAGAGTGGGAGCGGCAGAGAAATCTTCGGAAATCCGCCGAAAAGAAACTTACAAACACCGGAAAGAGAGTGAAGCCGAAGCAAAGTGGCAAAAAGTTATCGTATAGGGAGCAGAAAGAGTTTGAAACTCTGGAGACGGAAATAGAGGTGTTGGAAAATGAGAAGTCCGAGTTGGAGAACGTTATCGGTTCGGGAGTGACGGATTACGAAAAACTTCAGAGTATATCATCCCGCATTGCGGAAATAATTGTCCTTGTTGATGAAAAAACAATGAGATGGATGGAACTTGCCGAGAAAGCGGATTCTTTTGATTAAGAACTTTTCCTATCTTTGCCCAAACTTTTTAATTATGATAAAATCAATGACAGGTTTCGGCAAAGCAAGTTGCGAATGTCAAAACCGGAATATCACAATCGAGATTAAAACACTCAACAGTAAACAAATAGATGTTAATGCAAGAATTCCAAACGGTTACAGAGACAAGGAGCCGCAAATGCGTTCCTTAATATCAAGCAGGTTAAAGCGCGGAAAGATTGATTTTGTGATAACGGTTGAGGAAAAGGGAGAGGAGTCGAATTTGAAAATAAACAAGGCTCTGGCAATGAAATACTATAAGGAGTTGAAAAGCTTGTCGGAGGATTTGAACGAAACGGGGTTTTCCGATTATTTACCCTTACTCATCCGTATGCCGGATATTTTTGTTTCGGAAAAAGAAGAAGTCTCCGAAGCCGAATGGAACTCTTTGTTTCAGGCTCTTGAACAAGCTCTTAAACAGGTTGACGAATTCAGGATTCAGGAAGGTAAAATGCTGGAAAACGACCTTTTGATAAGAATCAATATAATTCTTCAACTTTTGGACAGGGTCGAACCTTTTGAAAAAGTGCGTTTTGAAAATTTGAAAGCTAAAATCCTTAAGGACTTATCTGATTTTACCGAAAAGGATAGTATTGACAAAAATCGTTTTGAGCAGGAGCTTGTCTATTATCTCGAAAAACTTGATATAACGGAGGAAAAGGTCAGATTGAGAAAACATTGTGAATATTTTACCGAGACAATGAAAGAGCAGGAGTCAAAAGGGAAAAAACTGGCTTTTATTTCGCAGGAAATAGGGCGCGAAATAAACACTCTCGGTTCAAAGGCCAATGAAGCAAATATTCAAAAGGTTGTTGTACAGATGAAGGATGAACTGGAGAAAATAAAAGAGCAGTTATTTAATATTTTGTAATAGAATATGGAAGTTGGCAATGCGCAATTTAATGGAAAGTTGGTTATCTTTTCCGCACCTTCCGGTGCAGGTAAAACGACCATCGTAAAAAGGCTTCTGGCTGAAATTCCGGGACTTGAGTTCTCGGTATCGGCGGCAAGCCGGCATAAACGCCCCGGTGAGACGGATGGAAAGGATTACTATTTCATACCTGTTGACGAGTTTAAGAAAAAGATTGAAAATGATGAGTTTCTTGAGTGGGAAGAGGTCTATGAAAATAATTTCTACGGTACGCTTAAATCCGAAGTGCAACGAATTTGGGCGCTGGGACATCACGTTATTTTTGATGTTGATGTTATCGGCGGATTGAATATTAAACACTACTATGGCGACAGAGCTTTGGCAATATTCGTTATGCCGCCCTCGGTGGAGGAACTGGAAAAAAGACTGCGAAACCGTTCCACGGAAAGTGAAGAAGATTTAAAGCGTCGTATCGAAAAGGCAAGGTATGAACTGACATTTGCAAGACAATTTGATAAGATTATTGTGAACGACGATCTGGAAAAGGCTGTGAAAGAAGCAAAGGAACTGGTAAATGAATTTCTTGACAAGTAAAAGTAACTAAACAGACAGATGAAAAAAACAAAATCGGTAATTCTACCTGCATACAATCGTAATATCATCAGGGCAATAATAAGTCTTAAAAGAGGTGAACGTGAATTGCCCGATTTAAAACCTGACGAGGTGCTTGTGAAAATGGAGGCTGCTCCCGTTAATCCGTCGGATATTGCTTTTATCAGGGGAGAGTACAATGTTGATAAACCCATGCCGGCAGTGCCCGGTTTTGAAGGTGCCGGAATAGTTGAAGAAACCGGTGCGGAAGCAAAAAGTTTTTTGGGAAAAAGGGTTAGCTGTTTTGTGCAAGGTGAGAATGACGGAACCTGGGCGGAATATTTCGTTGCCAAGGCTGATAATTGTATACCGGTTAAAGAGGAGTTGCCTGTTGAACAGGCAGCTTGCTTATCAATAAACCCGTTTACGGCATATGCAATGTTTGAACTGGCACGTAAGAAGGGGGTAACGGCGATTGTTCAAACGGCAGCCGGAGGCCGGGTGGCTGAGTTTATCAGGGTTTTTGCGAAAAAATCGGATGTGAGCGTTATCAATATTGTCAGGAAGCGGGAACAGGTTGAAATGCTGAAGAATGCAGGCGAAGAATATGTTCTTAATTCCGTAAGTGAAGATTTCCCGGAGAAGCTAAAAGAGTTATCTCACGATCTGCAGGCAAAGATGGTATTTGATGCTGTTGGCGGTGAGTTGACGGGAATATTATTAAATGAAATGCCTTCCGGTTCCGACGTGGTTGTTTACGGAGGATTGTCGGGCTCGGAAATATCAGGCGTTGATACGCTGGAGGTTATTTTCGGTGAAAAACGTATTTATGGCTTTGACCTCAATAAATGGATTGCAGATAAAAGCACAGAGTCGTTTCGGCAAGCGGCAGATATTATT
>JALSSR010000064.1 GCA_026984135.1 Bacteroidales bacterium | reverse complement strand
AAAGTCAAGGTTCCTGCTGACAAATTAATTGTCAGATTATTAAAATAATCGCCGGTATTGGGTTTAAGACCTGCAGCCGAAGGATTGCCGTTAAACACAAATGTACCTGATCCGCAATGTATATTACCTCCCATATTATTAAAAAAGCCATTTAGTTCAATAGGATATGATGAATAACTGTTAAATGAGGACCCTGAATAATTATAAATATTACCATGTATATTTAGAGTTTTATCTGATAAGCCACTAACACCAACATAATCACTGGATTTCGCACTTCTTATATGATTAAAATAGCAATTTGATTCATAACTTCTGATATAGCTGTGGCCAGTCCCTTCAAATGTCACATAGCCCTGATCCAAATGGACATTAGCACCACTTTCAAAATTCCAGTCACCGGTAATAAACATATTAAGTGTGTTTGAAAGAATTGTTGCTGAAGATCCCGATTCCCAGACAATATCACCTGCAACATAAAGTTTCCCGGGAGTTCCGGACCACTCTTCCATTTTAAGAAGACCATAGATATGCATATTCCCACTTACTGTTAACACCTCATCATATATTAGCAATGATGATCCCGTTTCAACTGTAATATCTCTGCAAAAGCCGTCATTAGTTGATACCCAGCAAGGATATGGAGTTCCTGCAGGTATTATCACATCAGTCACTGAATTTGGAACAATGCCATTTGACCAATTTGCAGCACTATTCCAAAAGTAGCTACTTGCCCCTGTTCAGGTATTTCTGCCAGCCATAAATTCAAAGGGACGGTAGTTATGCTTTGTAATTGTTACATAAACAACAGGTTCGACGCTTATCGCATGATTTAATGTAACATAAGCATATCCTGAAGAATTAGTATATGCAGTTCCAAAAATATCATCCGAATTTTCAGTACAAACGGTTACAAGCATCCCCGAAACCGCAGGCTCAACTTTAACAGTAACCGATGTGGTTCCAAGAGTTACAGGAGTTGTGTTATATGCATTAGTCAGACTATTTGGCACAGCAGTCCAGATTTCCATTGTAGGATCACCAAAATAGTTATACTCTTCAAGAGAAGTTCTCCTGGTATCGCCTCCATAGGTATAATGTGTCATCATATAACTCAATCCATAGGTTAAGACATCTCCCATTCTGTATTCCGGGCTATTTATGGGAGAAGTACCGTCATACCCGTTTAAAAACCCCGACCAAACTGCATCCATCCATCCCCATATTAACCTGTCATTATTCCCTGAATAACTAACTCGTGTTGGTGCAATTAAACCGCAACTACCACCTGTAGAATGATTAATCCAATGCTCAATAAAACATTCATCAGTATATCCGGTGTTACATATAGCATCATCTGTCTCATTATCAAACCAACCTGTTTCACAATTTATTGAAAAGACTATTGGTCTTTTTTCTCCGTTTGATAATGCATCTACATTTGCCTCAAAAAATCCCGGATGTGACCAGCCACTTCTGCTTCCGTGGTCCCTGTGCATTATAAAAAAACGACCAGCATTTATAGCAGTTGATATATCTGATGTGCTGCCATCCCAGGGAAAAGTCGGTTTCTGTAAATATGAAGGCAACTCCAATCCACCCCCACCATCATTTTCAAACACGAAATCTCCATTATTCCAATAAGTAGGATTGACAGATGATGGGGTACCGGCAATTGTTGTGTAAATACGCTGAGCAATGTACCCATGAGAACCTAAATAGTTTCTGACATCTTCACTTGTTTTGGCAAACCGGCGGTCAGCATAATCATTATAGTTTAAATCCTGAAATGCTCCTGCATTTGTAGTATGTGTATAAAAGCTACTATTTGTTGGAGGTGTTTTTTCATATCTGATGATGCGATTAACTACGGTATCAGCCTGTGCAAGGGTGGCAACAGGAATTCTTCCGTAAGACATATCCGCAACAGGAGTAGAACCCGCAGATTCGTCAACATCAGCATACCATATATCTGCAGCAATATGTCCTTGAGAGCCTCCAAGCGGATGCAAATATCTATAAATTGTAGGAACACCATTTGCGTCACCAATAAACAAAACATACGAAGGTGCCGGCAACCATGTATTATATGCATTATTTATGTATGTTTCAATTTGAGTTGCTAAAAATCCTGTTGTAGTAGTAGTCACAACTTTTGTTTTGATTCCACGTCTTCTTTTCCAGGCTGCCAGCCTGTTTGCTGCCAATAAAAAACCTGAATGGGTAATTATTAACATCTCACATCCGTCAACTTTTGATGATTTATTTTCCGGCATAGTGCTTTTTGCCATATTTTCAGCATCTAAAACTGCTTCTGCATTTATGGCCATTCCCTTTAATGATTCTATAAGATCATCATTAATGAGATTTGATGGAATTGGTTGAATTACGCCTGTGAAAGAGACAATAATATTTAAATCAGGATAAGCAGTTAATGTTTTTGTAACAGGATTGTATTGATAAGGATAAACCCAAAGTATCGTTATGCTTTGGCCCCTCTTTGTTGCAACAGGCTCAATTTCTGAATACACTCCGGGATAGTCTTTGTTCGTTGAATAGATTACCTCATCTTTCACAAAAGGTTGCTCCTGTTCACCCGCAATATCCGGCTTTGGATATTGTATTGGAGCCAAATCAATGTCATTATAAATGACCGGATTTCCTTTATCCACTGTAATATTAACTTTGGTTCCGTTTGGAACGAGTATCCATTTTCCAAAAACAGGCAGGTTGGGTTTCCCGGGCTCATCAATTTGCCCGGCTCCTTTGATATTGAAAATACTATAATTATTCCCATCCTTAAAGAGCCTTTCTTTAAATTGAATATCAGAAGGAACGGAAACATTAATGTTTAGTGATTGGCTACCTGAAGAGATAACATTAAAAACTTGTCCAATTGTTACATAATTAAGACCTAGTAACGCAAATAAAAAAATAAATGTCTTTTTCATAATTCAACAGATTTGTTAATAAGTACAATGTTAATTAGCGGCAAAAGTAGAACCCCAAAATGCAAACTCCAAGTTTTAGAGGTATACTTGAGGTGTACTGATGTAAGAAAAGATGCTTTTTTTGTTGGTTTTTGGCACATTTGCATTGAGAAAGCCGGAATATCATATTGCATTGCTACAATATCGTAATATTAACTTTCGGATTAGGCCTTAGTTTAATCCAACGCTAACCTGCCCTGCCGGTCAGGCGGGAATCCGAAAGAGCCGTGTGATTCCGTTTTATGATTTAAAAACGAAAAAAGGCTGTCCCTTTTCAGAAACAGCCTTATCATACCGCATTCATTTCACAAAAACGATTGTATTGCGGTATATCTTCGACTAAGAGAGATTCTCAAATCTATCAAGTCTCAGAATATCTGCGAAGATGTTATTGAAAGAACGTGTTAATTATCATCATCATTACTTCCCGGAATTTGTGATTCATTGCCAAAATTACCAACACAAAAATCATTTTTATCCACATTTCCAACCTGACTATCTAAATTCATATCCCCGGGGAAATAGCCTTGGGAACCTGCATCGTTAGCCCAAGATGTAATATCACCGGCATCTAATAAACCATCACCTGAGGCATCTCCGGAAAACAATCCCCAAACACCACCACCGAGGTATGTTTCGCCGGCATTGCTATTGCTGTAAGCCGAACCGGCTGCAGTGAAGTCAAAAGTATAGACCCCACCTGTCCTTGTCATTCTTGTTGAAGAGATAACTCCGAGATGGTTTCTGTGCCAAACGACGGGGAACAATCCGCTGGAGTAGGATATGCCGGTAAAGGTCAGATTGCTTGTTCCGTCAAGGTCAACAATGCTTCCGTCGTTAAGCAGGAAGGCTGCTTTTGTATCAACAACAGTTCCATTATCGGCAGAAGCCGCATCACTTGCATCCCTGATTTGAATAAGAACCCAGTCAACCACATTGGCCGGAATGGAGCTTACACTTTCCGTTCCGGTGTAATACCAATCCGCATTTGTGTTGCTATTAAAAGGCTGATTCAAAGGAATAAGCCCTAGGGTGTTGAGGTCGGTGTTCATATCCGTTCCGTTGTAGGGGCCGGCAAGTATAACTTTAATGTTTATGTCCAAATCCATATCCGACCACTGTATATGATTAAAGGGATCGTGTTCAAACTCCGGTCCGGCAAAATCACCTGTAGCATTATGAAAGGTAATATCACCCGCATTGATACTCTTCCAGACATTATGCCCGGGATTATCAGGGAAATCAGCTCCATAGGAATTGAGTATCTGATCATTTTCCAGAGTTATGTCCGAAGAATAGGTATCAGGGAATACATCTTTGAAAGTACAAAAGTTGAAAGAATAATACTCATTAACTGTTGCACCGTTGTAAACATTAACACCATAGCCATTAAGATATTCAAATATAGCATATTGCGCTGCCAGACTTCCTCCGTCAAAAACGTTCAAAGCATAATATCCTGAGTTGCTATGTGTAACCTTAGACTTATTGTCCGATTCACCTATTAAATTCAGAATACCACCATTATTGATATTTATTGATTTGTCAGAGTTTACTTTTAAAACGGAACCGTTCAAGGCATTTACAACACCATCAATATTTATGTTTACATCGCCGGTGGATAAAGTATGTCCGTTCAGATACAAAATAGTCTGTTGGACTGACATAGTGTTTTTACAGATTATATCTGAAGTAAAATTGACAAAACCCGTCTTCGGGTCACCTTTTGAGTTTGATTTTGTTTCAATGTCAGAAAGCCCGGTTTCATCACCATAATTTCCGGATTTTGTAATTGTGGATTTGTCAATGTTCAAAACATTAAAGCTATTATTATTACCCGGAGAGTCAAAATGTATTGTTGCTTCTTCATCAGAAATAATATTTACTGTATTTTTATTCAGGCTGTTGTTAAAATTCCCTCCGGATTGCACAATAAAGTCCCCTTCAAATGAATGTGAAAGACCGTTTGAATAATCAGCCCATTCACCGTTTTCAATAGAAAAGTCTCCGTAAACATAAATATCATCATCAGGGCGGAAAGCATCTGAACTTTTATTAATGATCAGATTTCCAAACTCTTCCCGAGATGCGGATGTGGTTAAAATCTGTCCTCCAGAACCGTCAAAAGTCACCACCTCAGATCCCGGATAATATCCTGTTGTGGAACTTATGGTAGTATTTGCATCATTCCATCCACCTGCGATAAAAATGGATAACCCCGTATCATAAGCCGCATTAAGACCTGCACCATTCTCAATATAAAGCGAGCCGTTAATATCAAGGGTCGAATTATTATTCATCTCAAGTGTCCCGTCAAAAATTTGCAAATCATTCAGAACTTTGACTGTTATTCCTGGATTCAAAGAAAGCCCGTTATAGCTTGGTGATGTTTTATCAATTTTCAGGTTATAGAATATTTCATTTGTTGTAATAGTTGCGTTTTGCGATCCGTTGAAAATCACAGTTCCCGTTCCTTCCACAAAACCTCCGTTACCGACATTATTAGTCCAGTCACCTCCCACATAAATATCATATCCCGAGGGATTTAATATTCCACTGTTAATGGTAAGGTCATTTTTTACGGTTATAGCCCCGGTACCAACGCTACAAGAAATACCGGGATTGCGATTAATGGTAAGATCATAAAAATAATTCCCGTAATAGCAATAGATTGTATTATCAGAACTGGCTCCAGTTATCTCAACAACACCTCCTGTGGGCTGGAACACGTTACTGTTGAGTGCATAAAATGCGCCTCCCGTTCTCAAAACACCTCCGCTGACTTCCGTTGTTGCCGTTGATCCGAACTTAATACTATTGTTTGTTATCTCAAATAATCCATCTGTAATTTTAAAACTACCGTTCAGCGTTTCCCATCCTTTTGCATGGTTCGGCGCATCGGCAATGAAAGTTCCTCCATTATAAATATTAAGTACTCCTGTTGGTGCAGTGCCAAAAATTCCGTGAACAGTTACACTACCGCTATCCACAACCATTTTCCCGTTTAGAATAAAATCCGATTCCATTATTACGGAACCGGTAAGATTAATATATTTATTAAAAAATAATGAACTTTTTTGGTTCTTTTCATTTGCTTTTGTCTCCTTATCAACTAAAATATAACTCGTTTCGGAATCTGTAAAATCACCAAAAGTATGTAGGGTGCAACTAAAAAGATCTAAATAATTTCCAGGAAATAGAGTTAAGTTACCGTAAACATTAATATCGTGATAGGAATCAAAAATATTAAAACCTTCTGCTTTATTTATATCAATATTAGCAAATACAGATGTTGTATCATGAACAAAAAAAATGCTTATGTCTTTTTCTCCAGTAAAATTAATTGTATTATCTGATGTTGCAGTAAAAGAAGAACCCATATCAATATAAAAATCAGAAAAAACATTTATAACACCGGAACTAAAAATACCCGATGAACCCGGATTAAATTTTAGATCACCCCCCAATTCCGTACCCACATTCAGGATGTCGTCAGTATCATTCATTTGAATTTCTCCATAAATATCAAAATCATTCTTAACAGTTAATTCGTGTCCGTTAAGTTCCAATCCTCCAGAAGTTATTGTTAAATTATTTGTAACGACAAAATCACTACCTAAAAGAATAGTATTTGTCTTGCTCCCGGACTCCATAGCCATTCCGCTTCTTTCGTCATTAACAGTTTTGTCTGTTCCCCCGGATTCACCCTTCTTGGTTGATTTATCAATGTTTACATTATACAAAGTACAACCGCCGGATTGGCTTATGGAATAATCCGAACTTCCATAGAATTCAAAGGTGCCGGCTGTTGGTGTAAAATCAGGGTCTTCACCTGAAAATCCCTTGGCAATCCTTATTGTACCAGCCGTAATATTTTCGGTTATTGGTTCAATCCCATTTGGAATTATAAGCCCGATATCTTTAAAATCAAGTATACCTCCACTCATATTAATAGTAAAATCATTATATATGGCCCAGGTAACATAGTCGGAATTGCCATAGATATTCATAGTTCCTCCGAATATAAAAAGATCACAATCCATTGATGACAAGTTTGAGCAGGAGATATTTATTGTCCCCCCTTCATTAAGATAAAAAGCCCCGATAATATCATAGCCTGAATATGTATCATTTGCCGTAAAAGAGCCTGAAATAACATCAATAGCACCTGCCGTAAAAACATAATAGTTGCATACGACATTAGCTCCGTCAATCCTTAAAGCACCACCATCCGGCTTGTTGATTTCAAGGTAGCCAAATGTCTCGTTCGAGCAGTACTGGTGGTAATTACCTCCATTAAAACGGACAAAACTTATATCACCTGGTATAAACCCTGAACTACCAACGGTGTTATTCCAGTCACCCTTAATATTTATATCCAAATGAGTAGCATCTAACACACCTCCGCTAATAAGCAAATCACCTTTAATTGTAACTGCGCCTGTATAGGTATATTCAAGATTAAGTGTCCCGTTATACAGGTCAACGGTCAAATTATTAAAATAATCTCCCTCATTTGGTTTTAACGGAACATTTGAAGTATAGCCATCAAAAACAAAAGTGCCTGCATTAAAATAGAAATGTCCGCCAATATTATTAAAGAACCCTTCAAGAATTATAGAATGGCTGGAATAACAACCTAAAGTGCAATTATTGTAATTATAAATATTACCGGCAATATGCAGATCCTCGGTTGACAATCCACTTACCGCCAGCATAGATGTTGCTTTGTTGTTTTTGAGATTATAAAAACTGCAATTACTTTCGTACGACCTGATATAAGATGTGGACGTTCCGGCGAATTCAACATAACCTGTTGCAAACTGCACATTTGCACCCGACTTAAAGTCCCAGTCACCATATACTTTAATGGTTGACGAACCTGTCATACTTCCCGTTGAGCCGGATTCCCAGATGATGTCTCCGCTAATGTTCAAGCCCGAAGCAGTACTATTCAGATAAAAGGCACCATAGACATCGGCATCACCGGTAACATTAAAAGCCTGATCATAAATCGTGACCGCCGCACCGGACTGAATGGTTATGTTATGACACGATTTGTCGGAGTAATCAATAATGCAAGGCATATTGACATTGGGAATATTTACATCATCTCCGGCTCCCGGTATAGTACCAAGCGACCAGTTTTGGGTATTGCCCCAAAGATGATTAAAATTTCCCGTCCAGTAGTTTGTTGTTTTCGGGTCTCCCTGAGGATAAGAGACAGCCTTTTTTGCGTATTCATCACAACCGACACCGGGATGAGGATCCCTTTCATCCTCAAAGGCATGAAGAGTGCCGCTAAATATTATTGCAATGAAAATAAGTAGAAATGTTTTCATTTTGGCTGATTTTTGTGTTTTTACCTTTATTTTTATATTATCTGTTTGGAACTCACAAAATTACAAAACAGCACCTCGATTGTCAAGTGATTTATGATTTTTCTTTATAAAAATATTCATACTTTTACATCATCATTCTAAAACAAACAAGCTATGAAACGGCACCAACTTTCCGGACTGTTTTTTTTACTTCTTTTGTTAATAACCGGCTTTCAAGGTATCGCTCAAAAACCGGTGGCGCTACAACATCAATACGATCTTGAGTTTCAAAACTTTAAAGAGTTCGTTGCTAAAAATGCCACCTTCAAAGGTGATACTAATATTGATGTTAAATTTTACTATCTCAATATCAGCATCGGGGTTGAGTCTCCTTTTGTGGGCGGCAGTGTATTGTGCAGGTTTGAGCCTGAAATTAACGGTCTGACTTCCCTGAATCTAAATCTCAACCCGTCGTTGAACGTTGACAGCATCAGCGAGCCTTGCACAAGTTACAGCCGGTCGGGAAATGAGATCAACATCAACCTGAATGGCTCATTCAATCCCGGAGAATTGATTGACCTGACAATTTATTATCACGGAATACCGGTTCTTGCCGGAGGATATAAAGGGCTGAGATATGAAAACCATGGCAATAATGAACCCATAATAGCAACTCTGTCAACTCCATATCTTGCCCATTACTGGTATCCCTGCAAAGACGGACCGGAGGATAAACCGGATTCCGTTTATGTTGATATCACCATACCGGATTTAAGCTACAACGGAATTAATATTATTGCCGTATCAAACGGAATTCTGGAAAACGTTATTGATAACGGTGAAACAAAGACTTTTCAATGGCGACATCGCTATCCCGTAGTCACCTATTATGTTATGGCGGCAATCTCAAATTTCGTTCATTTTCAGGATGAATTCAACGGAACCGGAGGCGAGAACTACCCTTTGGATTATTATATTTTTAATGAAGATTTGAACAGTGCTCAGCAGGGTGTTGAGGATATGCCGGCGGTGTTGCAGTTTTTCTCGGATATTTACGGCACCTATCCTTTCTGCAATGAAAAATACGGAATGACACAGCTCGGATTTTACGGTGCCATTGAAAATCAGACAAATACAATCATAAATAATATGTCACCGTCCTGGTTTCTGACTTCGGCACATGAGCTTGCACACCAGTGGTTCGGTGATATGATAACCTGCCGGAACTGGCATCACGCCTGGCTGAACGAAGGATTTGCCGTTTATTCGGAAGCACTGTGGATAGAACATATCAACGGGTATCAGGCATACCTTAACTATATTCACACCGACGAATATTTTAACGGGGGAACACTTTATCTCCAGAATGACCAGGATACGTTTAATATTTTCCAACCCATAATTTACAAAAAAGGAGCCTATACACTGCATATGCTCAGAGGTGTTGTGGGAGATGATGTTTTCTTTGAGGCGTTAAAAAATTATGCTACAAACCCCGGACTTATGTACGGTGATGCCGTTACCGAGGACATGCAGCAGGTTTTTGAGGAGACATCGGGGACGGATCTTGATTTCTTTTTTGAAGAGTGGGTATATGATGAGTACTATCCATACTATATGTACAACTGGATACAAAATGAAGACAACAGTGCATCCGTTGTCATAAAACAGGTGCAGGACACGTGGGGATATCGTCCCGTATTTGAGATGCCCGTAAGAATCAGGTTTGACCTATTGAGCGGTGCGGATACGACAATCACGGTATGGAATGATCAACAGTTGCAGCAGTACTCTTTCGACCTACCTGAGGAATTGCTGAATGTTCATATTGATCCTGAAAAATGGATTTTGAGAAAAGAAGAGTACTCTCCCGATATTCCTGTCGAAATTGCCGGAAATAAAACTGTTAGTGGAATTACTATAAGCCCTAACCCGTTTCATGATAAGCTTGTTGTGTATATTCCTGATAAACAGCCTAAAACATATCACTTCTCAATGTTTGATCCAAATGGTAAAATTGTTAAAAACATAGAAATTAAATCAGGAAGCAGAACCGTAATTGATTTGATGAATTTGAGTGAGGGAATCTTTTTTTACAAAATAAGTAACAATTCGGGGAAAGTGATAAAAACGGGGAAGGTTGTCAGGAAATAGATATAATTCCGGATTTTAATGATAGCACCTGGGAGATTGCTAATCAGGAATCCGGTTTAATATAAATTCATTGTCAGATTGAATCGAAGTCTGACTAACTATCAGAAAAGCATTTTTCGACTTCGCTCAAAATGACAAAATGAATGACTTGTCGGACATCCTAATGATAATGGCAATCGGATTAAACCGTTCGCAATCCCGCATTATAAAACGAAAGAACCCCGACTTTTCCAACCTTTCAAGACATCATAGCACAAGTATGCCTATACTTAAAAGGTTTTATCCCTAATGAATAACAGTAATCCTTTGCCCGGCTTAATAGTGATTGCGTCATTTGGCTTGTATTCAGCCTTCTCCTGAAAATCTTTTATCTCCGGCGTATATATTTTAGCATTTTCCAATGAGATGCCAAGTTTATCCCAATCAATCCGTAATTTTATTTTGGTTGCTTCACCGGCCCAGCTTGCCAGTGCCACCATTGCCTTACCCTCTTTCATATAAACGGTTGCAAGAATACTGTCATTATTTGTCTTAACAGGACAATAGGGCACCCAATACCCTATCATTCTGCTGTCGGTTATTCCAAATTCATCCCAGGCTTTCCACAGCGGTGCCGGATTACCCGACCAGGGAGCACGTGCCGTCATTCCGTAAATCATTCCCCTGTAAGGATTTCCGCCATTCTGAAGCATCTCACCCATAAGACCGTAAGGAAGCCCGGAAACCTCTATCAACCAGTAGTCAGGTGCGTTTTGATATTTGAAATACTCTCCAAACCAAAGCCTGTCAATATACGGAAAATGCTCAAGATAAAGATTAGCACTGTTTGCAAAACCGTCATTATAATTGAACTGGTTGGCGGAATGAAGATCAATAAGAGGTGCGGGACGTTTCTCAAGTACCTTCCTGATCCTTTTCATCGTAAACCTGTCGAAAGCAAGATCATCAATATAAAGTCCGTCAATCCCTACATTGTCAACAAGCCATTTCAGACCTTCGATGTAGTAGTTGTGCCAACGCGACACACCGGTATTGAGTACTGCGGCATCTTCAACATTCGGGGCAAACCAGGCTGCAATGTAATTGTCGTTGAGCAGATGTTCCTGAAGCCACGAATAACCGCCGTTTTTGCCATAGTTTTTAAGATTCTTGCTGAATGACCTCGGAACAAAAATCTCCCCGTTCAGACTTTGAAGTGCAAAAAGCTCAGGTGCATGATTGGACAATTCCCTGACAGTGTAGTAAATTTTCACTCTCATACCCAGTTTGTGGGCATCGTCAATATAAGCTTTCATTGAATCGGCCCGCAGAAACGGGTAATTGATATACGGATTTATGGGAGTGGCGTGATGAACATTAACAATATTTGCTCCGTACTCTTTAATTGAATCCAAAGGCATATATTTGTGATAGTAACGATTCTCGAAATGTTTTTTGGTATCCACCGGCTTAAAAGGAGTTATCAATAAACTAAAATAAAAATGGAGTTCATCTCCTTTTTTCATTGTCCGCTGTCCGGTATATGCTTTTGCTTCAAGAGTTTCATTATTTCTTTTATAACTAAAACCACCCTTGCCGTCATTAAACCAGGACGGAGGCGTATTGAGAGGTTTTGCCTGATAAAAGTTAGTATTAAGCGGTCTTTCATAATTCTCGTCCCACATTCTCAATTGCAAACCTGCATTCACATCACCTATCCAGATGGCATCCTGATTTTTCTTCACATCCCATTTCCAGTCAAAGTCATCTGCGCAGAAGCCTCCCTCCTGCCCCATTCCCATTGTATATTTTGCAACATCCTCCCTGAAAGGAAGCAATAATGAAATGTCATCAATATCAACATCGTTAAGTGCCGTTAGTGTTATTTTGTATTCCACATATCCGTCAAATTCTATTTTTGCTTTAAGATTCATCTTCAGATGTTCGGAAACGTTAACAGCTTCCCAGGAAGCAACACCCCGGTTATGTTTTATGAGATCATAACTTACATTATTCCAGATCACACTTCCGCCACCGGCTTCTGTAACATCAAATGTAACGGGAGCATAAAGAATTTCCCTGCCTTCCCTGTCAAGTCCGGTCAACTCAATATCAATGAGGCTTTTGACAGACTCCGGAAATCCGAGATCATTTACACTAAACGTTCGTCCCAAAATATAGATTGTATTATTGTAAACCTTAACGGGAGAATACGGTTTGACAATATCGTCATTCTCGGCCAGGGTAGAGTTTAACCATCTCAAGCGCGAATGACGCCGTGGATCGTTGTCACCCCTGGCAGGTATCGTTTTGTCCTGAATATTAATAGAAAATGTCAAATATTTATTTTCGGTATTCTCTCCCGAAACGGTAATTCCCCCATTGTATGTCCCGGGCTTAATGTCCGGCGGAATATCAAGCCCTATCCATAACGGCTGCAGATACCCTTTTTCAATATTCACTATTTTTTTCATCGGCTTACCGTTCCAGTCGGTTCCTTCAAGATTGAAACAGGTAAATGCGGTTGACGGAATCTTTGATTTACCATCTTCGCCGGCCAGATCACTATACGTGACATTCAGTTTTTTCAAATCCTTCTCCACAGGATAAATCCCAAGCTGAAAGCTTAAATATTCTCCCTTTGCCGCTTTTGTTGCAATACTGTCGGCTTCACCCTCCTCAGCCCAACGTTTTGGAATATCACTTGTCATTCTTAAGGGCAATTCCCTGTCTTGATAAAAAACTAGAAATGAACTTCCGGCATTATCCTTTAAAAGTTTACGCATTTCGTCGGCAGTGGCTATCCGCTCCATAGGAGTATAATTGTTAAAATCATCTTTCGATTCCAATTTGACAAACTTCGCTTCGGGAAACAATTTGTAACCGGTTTTCACTTTATTTTTTGCCAACCACCGTGGCGATGCTGTTTCCATAGGAGGATTATATGTCACCTTTGGATAATACTTTCCAATCTGTGTATATGGCATATAATAAACGAAATACCTTCCCGGAATAGTTTGAGGCTGAAAGACCAAATCGCCAAACTCCCTGTTAATATCTATTCTTTGCAGGTTTGTTATTCTTTTGCCCGTTTTGGCATCATAAATCAGAATATTGATTTTCTCGGGATGGAGATCCCTTCGGCGCCATGGTATATGAGCGAAAACAGCATCCGCTTTTTCATTAACCTCCACAACCGCCCTGTGATTACCAAGTGAATCGCAGCCTGAAAAGATTAACTGCTGCGCCGTGACATTACCGGCACTTATTGTAATGGCCGCAATAACAATGAATATGATTTTTCTCATTTTATAAATTTAACGGGTAAATAGATTTTCAAAATTAGAATAATATTTTATGAAAATGACGAAAATATTGAAAATTATGAGGCATAACAAAATCAGATGCTTGCCTTATTTATTTTCAAGTTATTTAAAGACAAGACGATAAAAAAATGCTAAACAATTTTAATGTTAGTGTATTCAGAAAATTGTTAATAAAAAACTTTTAAAAGTAATGTAATAAAATATATATTTGCCAACTTTATAAAAGCCTTCTCAGGTTAAGAATAAATGTGAATAATTTAAGGAGTTTATACATTTTCGGACGACTTTTTTGTATCCCCGAAGTCTGAAAAATGTTGAATTTCAAGAAGATAAAGAAGAATTTTGATGTTTTTTATTAAAAAATCAAAAGTTTTAGTATTATTATTTTTTGTTTTCTGCATCTCTTTTATTGCAAGGGGTCAGGGAACGGATTTTTATTGGGTTAACGGATCGGGTAACTGGTCCGACACTTTGCATTGGAGTTCACCTTCGGGAGGTCTTCCCGACAGCACCGACAACGTATATTTCGACAAGGATTCTTTTACAGGCTCCGATAATAAAGTGATTATTGACGTAAACGCAAGATGCAATATCATTGACTGGAGTGAGGCAACAAACTTTCCGGTATTGGCCGGCGACAGTTCTTTGTACGTTTACGGTACAATGTTGCTTTCCGGTGAAATGAAGATTGATTTTTCAGGCGATATAATTTTCAAATCCTCAGAACTTGAAGAGGTTATTAAAACAGGTAATAACCATCTTAATTCCGATATCTATTTTCAGGGCGCAGGCTCCTGGAGCATTGACGACTCATTAAAAATACCTGATAACAATATCTTTTTTAAAAGCGGAAACCTCACGTCCAACGGAAACTTCATAAAATGTAATTCCTTCATTGCCTCTGGAGATGAGAATAAAACATTTTACCCGGGAAACTCAATTATACTCATAAACAAAAACTGGAACGCAGGTGAAAACTTGCAACTCTCGGGCAATCAATCCACAATGATATTTGAAAATACCTCGGAGAACTACATCACCGAGTTTGAAGGCGGAGGGCTTGATTATTACAATGTGATTTTCAAAAATAGTGCAAATATATACGGAAGCAATTCATTTGAAAACCTCCGATTGTCAGCCCGACAAACATACATCTTTGAAAGTGGAAAAACACAGACATTGTACGGAGAGTTGAAGGCAAGAGGCTGCTCCGGTTTAATCAACATCAAATCATCTGGTGCGGAAAAAGTTATTTTCAGTAAGGCAAACGGAGATTTAAACATTTCATATGTCAAACTGCAATCCGTCAAAACAGAATCGGAAGCCGGCTACCAGTTAAATGCTTTCCGTTCGGTTGATGCAGGAAACAATTCGGGTTGCAATTTTATTGCAGACAGCCGCGATATGTATTGGATAAACAATACGGGAAACTGGTCGGATACAACCCACTGGAATTCATCTCCCTCAGGACCTGACGCCGACTGTGTTCCACTGATGTATGACAATATCTTTTTTGATAACAACTCTTTTGACGGCAGCGATACGGTTTATATTGATTCTGAAGAGCTTATGTGCAACGATATGGTCTGGACAACCAATGAATCCGCCGTTTTTAAAAGTGACGAGGCTCCTGCTTTTATGGAAATTTACGGCTCCCTGAAGTTTTCCCAGTCAATGAAAAATGAATTTTACGGAGATACCTATTTCAAAGATTCCCTCGGTGGAAAGCAAATACGGATGGCAGGTAAAGGATTGAACGGTAATGTTTTCTTTACAGGAAACGGTGGTGAATGGGAACTGCTTGATAGTCTGGGAGTAAACGGGAATTTGATGTTTTTTTCGGGATCGTTCAAAACAAACGGATACCCTGTGTCGTGCAATATTTTCCATTCGGACTCAATATCGTACAGATCTCTTGATATTACTAATTCACAGGTATTGATAAATGCAACATCTCCATATCCTGCCTGGAGTCTTAATGATTCCAATCTTGTGATTAATGCGTCCGGTTCATCAATCACTTTTGCCCAAAACGGCAGTACAATGTATAATTACGGCGGTGATACGGTTGTTCTGCACAATGTTCTCTTTAACGGCACTCTCAGCACTGTTACTTTGGATACCGAAGACGATACTTACACCTCTTTTCACAAAGTGACTTTCGGCAGCAATGCAGTAATCAACGGCAACAACAGTTTTGATACTCTCTCGCTTTTCCCCGGGTGCTTTTACCATTTAGCTGCGGGCAAAACACAAACAATAACTAACAATATCACACCAACCGGAACCTGCGAAGGTCCTGTGCTTCTTGAATCTACCGTTAACGGAAGCCAGGCAAATATCAAAACATCCGACACACTCAAAATCGAACATACTTCGATAAGAGATATAGCAGTCATAGGCGATGCTTATTATGAAGCTACCAGCGCTGTTGACCTTGGCAACAATTCGGGCTGGGACACAATAGTAAAAAGTCCTGCACGCACTTTGTTCTGGGTCGGCGACGGCGGAAACTGGAGCGATTCCCAACACTGGTCTCAGGCATCGGGTGGTGCGGGAGGCGAATGTATCCCGACACCTGCCGATACGGTAATTTTCGATATTAATTCATTTTCAGATACCGGTCAGGTCGTCACCGTTGACCAAAACAATGCCTTTGCCTGTAATTTCATATGGTCGGGAGTAAATTACATTCCCGAATTTGCCGGCAATTACACGGGGGACTATCTCAGAATTTACGGTTCATTGGAATTGTCACATGATATGGAGTTTTCTTTTCCAGGATATATCTGGTTTGAATCGAGAACTCCGGGACAAACGGTCACGACAAACGGAATAAAGTTTCACAATGTCAATAATGATGTTCATTTCGACGGAATCGGAGGTGAGTGGACTTTAATTGATACCCTTGACCTTGGAAAGTCTTTGATAAATAAAAATATTCTGCATTTTTATAACGGCACAATAAATACCGCAGGGCAAAATATCAGGGCGTTCAGTCTCTACTCAATGACCTCCAGCCAAAGAACTCTGAACCTCGACACTTCCGAAATAGATATCTACGACAGATGGTATGTCTATGGCACAAACCTGCAACTCAATGATAATCTATCTCTTATAACGGTTGACTCGGGAAACTTTATGCATTATTACGGTGGAGAGGCTCATTATAATGATGTTGTGATGAACTCCGCCACCCAATACCAAAAACTGATAACCGCATCCGCCGACTCGGTTCTGTTCAACAAGATTGAATTTAACAATGACGGTGAGATTTCAGGCAGCGGAAGTACCGTTTATGCAAACAAAGTGAAATTTCTGAAAAAAGGAAATGTCAATACCGTGTATAATTCATCGGTAAACAAATACATTATTGACTCGCTACTTTTCGCATCGCAGGGGTGGGTTTACGGTGATGATACCGTAGGATATGTGAGGTTTGACTCAACAGCCCGTATTGAAGGCTACGGAACTTATGGCAATGCATTGATGAAAAATGACGGTTCCGTCTATAAAAGCAACTTCTTCGACACACTGACATTCTCTCCCGGATATACATACGGCTTTGAGGGAAACAGCACTCAAACAATCGGTAATGAATTCAATATCACCGGAAATAATTGCCAATCAATTTGGTTTCAGTCAACATCGGGAGATAAGGCTTTAGTTCATAAAGACACACTAAGTGTTTACGGAGATTTTATTGAGATGCAAAACATAAAAGCTACGGGTGGAGCTGTGTTTGACGCAGGTAATTTCAGTACGGATATCAATTCGTCAAATGAGGGTTGGATATTTCACGATTTCCCCAAATACGATCTTGGCAATGATACAACATTTCTCGAAGGCGAATCCGTTTACCTTTGTGCCAAAAACTTCAACGGTACCCCGGGAGCAATATATGAGTGGAAAGACTGTAATACAGGCCAGATTATCGGGCAGGATTCCTGTGTGAATATAACGGATGGCGGGGAGTATTGTCTTACGGTTTATTATAATGACGGCCCGGGCTGTCAGAAGAGCGACACAATAAAAGTCGGTTGTTTTCTTGATATTGACCTGATATCCACAAATGTAAGCTGCAACGGATTTGCCGATGGAGATATTGAAACACAAATAGTTGCAGGCAGTTCACCTTTTGATGCAATCTGGTATAAAGACAATCAGTTTTTTGATACAACCCTCAATATCAGTTCATTGACACCCGGCACTTACGTACTTTCTCTCAACGATTCCAAAGGCTGCTTATCATCCGATACAACCTTTATTTCACAACCGGACTCATTGCTCTACGATGCTGAAATAAACGATGCCTGTTTCGGGGAGGAAAACGGAATGATTTCTCTAAATATTATCGGCGGTACGGAACCATATTCCGTCAATTGGATTACCGGACAAAACACCTCTACCGTCAGTGGTCTTCAGGCAGGACAATATCAGGTTTCGGTTACGGATACCAACAACTGTCCTGCTCCCTCAAAAGTGTTTACCGTTGGCGAATTACCACAATTAACATTTGATATTACAGGCAGTGACCTGCTTTGTTACGGTGACAGCTCCGGTTCGGCTGCAGTGATGAATCTTACAGGTGGCACGGGTAACTATGAACAGTTTAAATGGTATTTGAACGGCCAGTTTTATGACACAACACAAAATCTCGAAAATATACAAAGCGGTCTTTATTCCGTTGAAGTTAGCGACGATTACGGCTGCCAGTCATCCGACTCCATCTATCTGTCACAGCCCGAGCCTATCATACTGACACTCGAAGCTGAGCCGGGCACCATTGAACTCGGAGCAATAAATCTTACTGTCGAGGGAGGGATAGAACCATATTCATACATTTGGACCAATGGCGCAACAACGCAAAATATTGACCCTCTCGGTGGTGGCGTTTATCACGTTTGGGTTACAGACGACAACGGATGCAAAACAACGGACAGTATTTTTGTAGAAGTACATTACAGAATTCTCGCTCCGACAGGATTCTCACCCAACGGTGACGGAACAAATGATTTTTTCCGTGTCAGAGGGCTTGGTACCGATTTGGACGAATTTAAAATGATGATCTTTAACC
>JALSSR010000063.1 GCA_026984135.1 Bacteroidales bacterium | reverse complement strand
CCGTACGTTCAGGTGCCAGAGCTTCCATGCCGGGTATGATGGACACCGTTCTTAACCTCGGGCTTAATGATGATGCCGTGGAAGGTATTGCCAAGAAAACAGGCAATGCAAGATTTGCCTGGGACTCCTACAGGAGATTCGTGCAGATGTACGGCGATGTGGTTCTTGAAATGAAACCCGAATCCAAGGAAGATATTGACCCCTTTGAAGAGATCATCGAAAATCTGAAAGAAGAAAAAGGTGTTTCACTTGATACCGACTTTTCAACCGACGACCTTAAAACACTTGTTGTGAAATTCAAGGAAGCCATTAAAAAACAGACCGGTCACGATTTCCCCGAAGACCCATGGGAACAACTCTGGGGAGCTGTAATGGCGGTTTTCGGAAGTTGGATGAACGAAAGAGCAATCCTTTACAGAAAACTGAACGATATCCCGGCAGAATGGGGTACGGCAGTTAACGTTCAGGCTATGGTATTCGGCAATATGGGCGACAACTCGGGTACCGGTGTTGCATTTACAAGAGACGCCGCTACAGGAGAAAACATTTTCAACGGTGAGTATCTTATCAATGCTCAGGGGGAAGATGTTGTTGCAGGTATTCGTACACCGCAACAGATTACAAAAGAAGGTTCGCTGCGCTGGGCAAAACTGGCTCACGTTTCGGAAGAGGAAAGAAGAACAAAATATCCCTCACTTGAAGAACTTATGCCTCAAGTGTACAAAGAACTTTTCGACACTCAGGAAAAACTGGAAAAGCATTACAAAGATATGCAGGATATGGAGTTCACCATTCAGGATGGAAAACTCTGGCTGCTCCAAACCCGTAACGGAAAACGTACCGGTGCCGCTATGGTTAAAATAGCAATGGATATGCTGAAAGAGGGAATTATTGATGCCAACACCGCCATTATGCGTGTTGAACCCAATAAACTCGACGAACTTCTGCACCCTGTATTTGATAAAAACGCTCTTTCCGACGGAAAAGTTGTGGCAAAAGGACTTCCCGCATCTCCGGGTGCCGCTACAGGACAAATCGTTTTCCACGCCGACGAAGCTGAAGAATGGGCTGCTAAAAACAAACAGGTCATCCTTGTCAGAATCGAAACATCTCCCGAAGACCTTAAGGGTATGAACGTTGCCGAAGGTATCCTGACGGCAAGAGGAGGTATGACTTCTCACGCTGCCGTAGTAGCCCGCGGAATGGGTAAATGCTGCGTTTCGGGTGCAGGCGGAATAAAAATAGATTATAAAGAGAGAACTCTTACTTGCGATGACGTTACTTTTAAAGAGGGTGATTATATCTCGCTGAACGGAACTACGGGTGAAGTTTTTAAAGGTAAAATAGCCACTAAAGAAGCCGAAATGAGCGGTGACTTCGACGAGCTGATGAAACTTGCGGATAAAAAAGCCAGAATGCTTGTCAGAACAAATGCCGACACACCCCACGATGCACAGGTCGCCCGCGACTTCGGAGCACAGGGTATAGGGCTTACACGTACCGAGCATATGTTCTTCGGCGGTGACAAAATTATGGCTATGCGCGAAATGATACTTGCCGAAGATGAGCAGGGAAGAAGAGAAGCACTTGCCAAATTGCTCCCTATCCAGCGTACCGACTTTGAGGGTATCTTCGAGGCAATGCACGACCTTCCCGTAACTGTTCGCCTGCTTGACCCGCCGCTTCATGAGTTCGTACCTCACGAAGAAAAAGAACAAAAAGAGATGGCCGAGCAGATGGGAATATCATTGGAACATATCAAATCGTTGATTGAAGAGCTCAACGAAACAAACCCGATGCTGGGGCACAGAGGCTGCCGTCTCGGAAACACATATCCCGAAATATCGGAAATGCAGGCACGCGCTATAATTGAAGCGGCTCTCAACCTTAAGAAAAAAGGTGTTAATGCTCGCCCCGAAATAATGATCCCGCTTACGGGGACACTTGCGGAAATGAAGATGCAGGAAGATATTGTCCGCTCAACTGTTGAGAAAGTGTTTGAAGAGAGAGGCGACAGGATTGATTATCTCGTGGGTACAATGATAGAAGTGCCGAGAGCTGCTCTTACAGCCGACGAAATTGCAAAATCGGCCGAGTTCTTCTCCTTCGGCACAAACGACCTGACACAAATGACCTTCGGATATTCGAGGGATGACATAGGCAAATTCCTGCCCATCTACCTCGAAAAGAAAATCCTTGAGGTTGACCCGTTCCAGGTTCTGGATCAAGAAGGTGTGGGACAGCTTGTTAAGATGGCCGTTAAGAAAGGCCGAAAAACCCGCAAGAATATCAAACTCGGTATCTGCGGCGAACATGGCGGCGAGCCTTCATCCGTTGAATTCTGTAATAGTGTGGGACTTGACTATGTAAGTTGCTCACCGTTCCGCGTTCCCATTGCACGTCTTGCTGCCGCTCAGGCCGTAGTAAGAAAAAAGATGGAAAAGAAAGCTAAAAAAGCTGCTAAAAAGCAGAAGAAAAGCAAAAAGTAACCTGAAATAAATATTGATAAAAGCGGCTCCGTTAAAAGGAGCCGCTTTTTTTTTGCTGGCAAAAGTCTTTTATAAAAGACTTTATCATTCTAAAACTATTATTGCAAAAATGCCGAATACAAAAATCTGGAAAAACACAAAATCCTTAGAAACCTCTGAAAGAATACCCATAGCTACGGCGGCAACGTTCAACTAAATTTTATAAATCATCCCCCCTTACATTTTCCCTGAAACAAATTTCATATTACTAACTTTTCCCCTACCTTTGCACTTTTGTGGGGAGACGATTTATAAAATACTTATACTTTATCCGTCAGATTAAAACGTTGCTACTAATGAAAAAATATAACAAAAAATAATACAATTTTGAAATGACAGAACAACAACATATTTGGTTTGAGAAACTTTATGAAAAGAGAAACAATACTGCAAAAACATTGATGAATGATTTTGCAGTTGGTAATATGTGGGATAGTGTAATTGAAAAATATTCCGACCAAGCACACTTTATATATGAATTATTACAAAATGCAGATGATTCAGAAGCAACAAAAACAGCATTTGAATTAAAAAAAGATGGTTTATATTTTAAACACAATGGTAAAAGACATTTTTGGGTGTCAAATCCAAAAACAGAAAAACAAGACCAGGAAAATAATAAACTCGGCGATATAAATTCGATTACAGCAGTAGCTCAATCGAATAAAAAAGACCAATCCACTATTGGTAAATTTGGCGTTGGTTTTAAAGCTGTTTTTCAATATACTGAAACGCCACATATCTACGGCCAAAATTTCCAGTTTAAAATAGAACGTTTTATTGTCCCTAAAAAGCTGGGAAATGATTTACCTGAAAGAAAGTCTGAAGAAACTGTTTTTTATTTTCCTTTTGATAAAACCAAAATGCCAGCGGAAAAGGCATATTCTGACATACTGGGAAAATTGAATAAATTGGTTTATCCAACACTGTTTTTATCCAACTTACAAAAAGTGAAATGGATAACTGAAAATGAATCGGGCGAATACACAAAAAAAAGTGTAATCAAGAAAAAGGAAAACGATATTATCTATGAAAAAATTGGGATACAACAAAAGTTTGGGAAACAACAAATTAAAGAAACACTATACTTATTTTCTCGTCAGACAGAAGAACATAAACTAAACTATTCTATTGGGTATTTCTTGGATGATCAAGGCAAATTAAAGCCGAAACCATTGCCTGCTTTTTGTTTTTTCCCAACAAAAGAAACAACGAATTTAAATTTTATCATCCACGCTCCTTTTTTACTAACAGATAGTAGGGAAGGGATACATCATTCTAAGGAACATAATATAAAAATGGTTGAATCACTTGCTCAACTTTCGGCAGATAGTTTATTACTTTTAAAAAAATTAAGATTAATTGACGATAACATAATTAACATAATACCATATAAGGAAAAGGATTTCTATTCACAAGATTATTGGGGTAATAGAGAAAACCAAAATTTTTTTACTCCTTTTTATGAAACAATTAAAGAAAAGTTTGAAAATGAGGAATTATTGCCAAAACTTGATGGTTATGTTATGTCTGAAAATGCTTATTGGGCTCAAGACAATCCTGTCTTAAACTTATTCTCTGATGAACAACTTGCTTTATTGATTGATGAAGAAAATGCAAATTGGGTATTTAGAAAACTAGTAAGAAACCAAACAGGAAAAGATGATGAATTAAGAGAATACATTGAAAGATGTACTG
>JALSSR010000062.1 GCA_026984135.1 Bacteroidales bacterium | reverse complement strand
ATTGAAACATCAAGAACCAGATTACGCAAAAAGTTAAATATTGCCAATAAAGATATTACTCTTTTTGATTTTCTGTCGGATTATTAATTGTGCTGATAAAACCTATACCGTAGCTATCTTTCACAATAATCAGCATATACCTGAATATCTTTAGTCTACCATTATCACTCTGGAATGATACACCTCACTATGTCGAACCTCGTAGAGGTTCAAATTACTGTAAATACTGCAAACGACCAGGCTTTATTCATCGTAGATGATATCTTTAAATTCTACCGTTGTAAATAAAATGATACTCATCTTAGTTACAATAACCGCTACGCGGTAAAGTTGAGTTCCCAATAATCAGTATATACCTGAATATTCATAGATTACCATTATCATCATACTAACTTCTTTATCAGTTTAAAGTATTTAAAGGGAGCATATTTCAAAGGCAGGTCAATCCGGGTGGGTGTTGTCATAACAGCCCTTTCATTGCTGAAAGCCATAAAACTCTTTTTCCCATGATATTTTCCCGTTCCGCTGTTGCCAACACCTCCGAAAGGCAAATTATGATTTAAAATATGCATCAGAGTGTCGTTAATACAAACTCCTCCGGAAGATGTTTTTGCCAGAATATCCTTTGCCTTTTTATTCTTACCGAAATAGTAAAATGCCAACGGCTTTTCATTTTTATTGATATATTCAATTGTTTCATCAATATTCTCAAAAGACATTACAGGCAAAACCGGCCCGAAAATTTCATCCTGCATTATCAAGAAATCCGGTTCAACATTATCAATAATAGTAGGGGCAATGTATCTATCGGTTTTATCAACTTCTCCTCCGGAGTGAATATCGCCCTGCTTCATCAACTTTTCCAGCCGCTCAATTGCACGATGGTTTACGATACGTGGATAAAAACGACTTTCTTTAATATTACCGCCGTACATCTCCTTAATATTCAGAGCAATTTTATCCAGTAATTCATTTTTTATTGACCTGTGTGCAAAAAGGTAGTCGGGAGCAATACAGGTTTGCCCCGCATTAATCATTTTCCCCCAGGCAATCCGTCTTGCCGCAATATTAATATTAGCATCAGCATCTACAATACAAGGACTTTTCCCGCCAAGTTCCAAAACGACCGGTGTCAGATGTTGTGATGCTGCTTTCATTACCACCTTTCCGACGCCGGGGCTACCCGTGAAAAATATTATATCGAAACGCTCATTAAAAAGAATGGTATTTGTCTCTCTGCCACCCTGGACAACAGCTATATAATTTGAATGGTATGTATCTTCAATCATTTCCTGCATCACTTTTGCAACCGTTGGCGCATCCGGCGATGGCTTCAGAATACTACATCCTCCCGCCGATATTGACCCGACTAAAGAATTGATAAGCAAGTGAAAAGGATAATTCCAGGGTGCAACGATAAGAGATAGCCCGAGAGGCTCGTAAATTATTTTACTTGATGACGGTAACAAATAGAAAGGTGTGGAAACCCTTTTGGGCTTAGCCCACTTTTTTAAGTGTTTTATGTGATTATCAATTTCCCCTGTAACTATACTTATTTCAGTTAAATAAGACTCTTCGGGTGATTTATGCAAATCCTGCCACAAAGCATCCTCTATCTCTTTTTGATACTTTAAAGTAGCTTTTTTAAGTTTATGAAGTTGTTCCAGTCTAAATGCAATATCCTTTGTTTTATCGGTTAAAAAAAAGGCTCTTTGATTTTCAATATGCCGAACTATTATATTTTTGGGAGTATCTTTCATCTCTATTATCTTTTTTAATCATAATCACATATTATTTCTCATCTATCTTGCAGCAAAAGTAATCCTATTCCTCGAAATAAATGAAATAAGTATAATTTCTGCACAATATTTAAAATCAAGGTAAAAAATTAATACTTTTGCATCCTTATTTATTAAAATTCATCAAAAAAACACCAATCCATATACCCCTGCTTATCAGGATTTTGCAACTTTTGTATTGGTAATGTTCCGGTATTTTTATAAAAAGTACTGTTTTTACGGGGGGATTATTTTGCACTGTACGACTTTTGTCAGGTTCAATTTCTTGCACAGTAACATGCAATATAGGACTTTTGCAAACGAAATATTTACCTGTGAATATGAAAAAGGCAAAATTGATGGAAACAAAAGATATCAATCTCGATCAGGAAATAAAACTGTTCATTGAAAAAAAGAAGCAGGAAAACTCTGCACTGAAAAAATTATTATCGGCTCTTGATGAAGCAAAGGGAAATAATAAAAAAATTGATTAATTATTGAAAGTTTTTATGATGCAGTCCGACAAAATAAATATACAAGTTGAAAGTGATGCTGCAACACTTGAGATGCTTTATCATAAGTATTCATCAAAAATGTATGGAATATGTCTGAGGTTTGCAGGAAACCCGATGGAGGCGGATGATATTTTACAGGAAGGGTTTATCAAAGTTTTCACAAAACTCAAATATTTTCGCAACGAAGGATCGCTGGAGGGATGGATAAGAAGAATTTTTGTCAATACGGCAATAAACTATTACAGAAAGAAATCGCGATACGCATTTAATGATGATTTGGAGGATGCGCATTTCAACAGGGCAGCAACTGAAAACAGTTACAGCGATTTGCTTTCAAAGGAAGAATTGGTAAATCTGATACAAAGTTTGCCAAACGGATACAGGACGGTTTTTAATTTGAATGTTGTTGAAGGATACACACATAAGGAGATAGGCGAGATGCTTGGAATTTCCGACAACACATCCAAATCACAACTTACACGTGCGAAGACAATATTAAAAAAGAAAGTTCTTTTATTGATGAAAGAAAAGGTTAAAGTACCGTTTAACGATTTCAAGGTTATCAGAAACGATGAAGTGAGGCTGAGAGATGAGTTACAAAAAGCTGTTTAGGTTTTTTTAACATTTGGTAACCCAATAAAAATAAATATTCTTCGTTACACTTATGGCACGCAATTTGATTAAGCTATATATAAATACAACGTTCTTTAAAAATTAGAAGTAAGGCTTCTCTCCCTTAATTGGTTTTGGTTAATAATTAGGTTTATTCTTTTCTTTTCTATTGTAATGCCTTACTTTTAAACCGGTGGAGGTAAAATCCTTCACCGGTTTTTTTTATTTCTTTTGTTTATAACTATTTTTCAAACTTTAACTTTTTGAAACTATTTTTGCACGCTAAAAACAGGACACAGCATGCAGGAAACAATAATAATACTGGACTTTGGCTCACAATACACTCAACTGATAGCCAGGCGTGTAAGAGAACTTAATGTCTATTGCGAAATTCATCCGTACAACTCCGTTCCTGAAATTAACGAGCACATAAAAGGAGTCATTTTATCAGGAAGTCCTTATTCGGTACGCGATAAGGATGCTCCAATACCCGACTTGTCCGAAATACGGAAAAAATTTCCAATTCTTGGAGTTTGCT
>JALSSR010000061.1 GCA_026984135.1 Bacteroidales bacterium | reverse complement strand
CCTTGCAAACATTGATGGCGGAGAAGTTATGCCTTCAAAAATAAGAGAGTATGGAAGAGCTAACCTGTCGTTTATTGACAACTCCGATGAGCTGCTGAAAGGTATGACCCACGGATGTCAGGTGTGGATGTCGCACGGAGATACAATATTAAATATTCCTGACAATTATAAAATTATTACAAGCACTGCCGATGTTAAGGTTGGCGGTTTCAGAATAGAAGGTGAGGAGACGTACGGAATCCAGTTCCACCCCGAAGTTTACCACACAACAGAGGGGATGACATTGCTGAAAAACTTTGTTGTTAATATTTGCGGATGCACACAGTCCTGGACTCCCGAATCGTTTATTGACACAACAATTTCATCATTAAAAAAGAAACTTGGAAACGACAAAGTAGTTCTCGGACTTTCGGGAGGTGTAGATTCGTCGGTTACTGCTGTCTTACTCCATAAAGCCATCGGGAAAAACCTCACCTGCATTTTTGTTGATAACGGACTTTTGAGAAAAAATGAATTTGAGTCAGTTCTTGATTCATATAAACATATGGGACTCAATGTTATCGGCGTTGATTCAAAAAAGCGGTTTTATAAGGCTTTAAAAGGAATTACCGACCCCGAACTCAAACGAAAAGCAATAGGAAACACTTTCATTGAAGTATTTGATGATGAGGCACATAAGATACAAAATGTTAAATGGCTTGCCCAGGGAACCATTTATCCCGATGTCATTGAATCTAAATCGGTTAAAGGTCCGTCGGCAACAATAAAATCGCACCATAATGTCGGTGGGCTCCCTGAGTTTATGAAACTAAAAATAGTCGAACCTCTGAATACTTTGTTTAAAGATGAAGTGCGCAAAATAGGCAGAGCTTTGAAAATGGATGACAGTTTATTGGGGCGGCACCCCTTCCCGGGTCCCGGGCTCGGCATCAGGATACTTAGCGATGTTACGGAAGATAAAGTTAAAGTACTTCAGGAAGCCGATTACATCTTCATTGAAGGATTAAAAAATCACGGACTTTATGACAAGGTTTGGCAGGCCGGCGCAATACTGCTTCCCGTTCAGTCGGTAGGTGTTATGGGTGATGAGCGGACTTACGAAAATGCAATTGTTCTGCGTGCCGTCGGCTCAACCGACGGAATGACAGCCGACTGGTCGCATCTTCCCTACGACTTTCTGGCAAAAATTTCAAATGAAATAATAAACAAGGTCAAAGGTGTTAACAGGGTTGTTTACGATATCAGCTCAAAACCCCCTGCCACAATTGAATGGGAATAATTACGTTATAATCAAGTTAAATTTACTGTTAAAATGCTAAAAAGGGAGATTTCATACACGCTGATACTGATTGTTATGTTACTGGCTGCAAAACCGGCTATATCTCAGGATGTTCAGATCAAAAAATCGGAAATAATTGAAAATATTGACGGAAAGGACTACTATTTGCATTTTGTAAAACAAGGACAAACATTATACAATATTGCAAAAACCTATAATATTACCGTAAACGATATTTTCAAAAAAAATCCGGCAGCCGAGTCGGGTATTAAAGCCGGAATGGTTCTAAAAATCCCGGTTGCCAAATCCAATAAACAGGTCGTTGTTAACCGTAGTAATAACAGTAACAATGACTTCTACTATCACATTGTAAAACCCAAAGAGACTCTTTACGGACTCTCGAAAAGCTACAACGTAACTATTGAAGACATTAAAAAAGAGAACCCGGGACTCGGAGAAGTGCTGAAAGAAGGGATAGTTTTGAAAATACCCAAACAGACAACAAATACGGAAACCGTTTCCGGTTCAGCAAAAACACACACTGTAATTGCCGGAGAGACACTTTACGGGATTGCAAAAGAGTATAATGTAACGATAGGAGCACTGAAAAATGCAAATCCCGGATTGACAGACAAACTGAACATAGGGCAAACACTGAAAATACCGGAGCAGGAAACCGAAATTGCCGAACAAAAGGAAATCCGGAAAGAAAAGAAACCCGAATTTTTAACACATACGGTTGTGTCGCACGAAACATTGTATCAAATAGCAATAAATTATGCCGTTAGCATTGATACACTTTTCAAGTATAATCCGGGACTAACCGAGTATATCTTCACAGGACAAAAAATAAAAATTCCGGTAGATCATTCCGCAAAAAACTACATAACACACACTGCACGAAAGAATAACAAATTAAAGAAAATTGCAAAAAAATACAACATAAGCTACACTAATATCCAGCATTTAAACCCGGGCATTTCAAATAAGATAAAAAAAGGTCAGGTCGTTAAAATTCCGGTAACGAGGAAGAAAACCGAGGAGCCTGAACCTCAGGAAGAAGCTAGACCGGAGGTAGTATTAAGTCCCTGTGCAAAAATTGCGGAGAACCGTGAAAAAGTCTATAATGTGGCTCTTATGCTTCCCCTTTTCCTTGAGGAGATTGACAGTATAATTCCCGGAGAACCCATTCATCAGGACTTTAAACCGTTCAAATTTATAGAGTTCTACGAAGGTTTTATGATGGCTGTTGACTCTATGCAGAAAGCAGGAATGAAGGTTAATATATTCACCTATGATGTTGATAACACTCCCGAGAAGATTGACAGAATACTTCAGACCTCCGAACTCAGCAGTATGGATGTCATTATCGGCCCGTTCTACGGGAAGAGTTTCCGCAAAGTAGCCGCATTTGCAAAGACTTACGGAATAAAAATCGTAAATCCGCTATCTCCCCGCGAAGAAATAATCATAAACAATCCTTTTGTTTTTAAGATAAAACCCACTCTTGCCAGTCAGAGCGACCTGCTCGTATCTTATATTGAAAAAGTCTATCCGAAAAGTAACGTACTGATTGTCAGGCATAACAAATACAAATTTCAGACATTTGTCTCATACGTCCGTAACACATTAAATCTGAACAGACAGATGAATGTGATGATAAAAAATGATGATATCGAAAACAAACTGGAAAGTATCGAGGCAAATAATAAACTTTATACCGAGAATACTCTTCTTGACAGGGAGCAGCTAAAAAGAACACCCGGAGAAAGTACATCTTTCAGCAATATGGTCAAAGAGGTAATATACTCTGAAGACAGCCTTTCAGGTGTAAAACTTAATCTCTCTCTCGTCAGGAATAATGTAGTCATCATATTAAGCGAAGACAAATCGTTTTCACAGGAACTGCTCTCGCGAATGAATAAGCTGTCTTCCGATTATGATATCAATGTTATCGGATTACCCGAATGGAGTAAATTCGAGGATCTTGAAACGGAGCCGCTACTCAATTTACACCTTCGGATATTTAGCGAAAGGTATATTGATTATGATGACCAAAACACCTTGAATTGGATTAAAGATTACAGAGAAAAATTCAAAACCGAACCTTCGGTAAAAAAATATGCCTTCGACGGTTTCGATATCGGATGGTACTTTCTGAACGCACTTTACAATTACGGAAGAGAGTTTGATCAATGCTTTGACGCGATGGACATTTCTTTGATGCACACAAAATTCAAATTTGAACATACTCCCGGAAACGGTTACGAAAACACCTATTGGAACATCTGTAAGTTTGAAGATTACGGCATTGTAAAGATTATTTTTGAAAATACGGAACCCGAATAATAGCGGGAAGGGAATTGGAAAATTATGGTTTTAAGCAATTACAATATCACAATAAGAACTACTTTCCCCTCCCCTGTATCACAATTAATACGGTATAAATCATAATTTTCAAATCCATTGCAAGAGACATGTTTTCGATATAGAGTATATCATATTTTAGTCTTTCAATCATTTCATCAACATCGGAGGCATATCCATACTTCACCTGACCCCAGGAGGTTATTCCCGGCTTTACTTTGTGCAATAGCCTGTAATGTGGGGCACGTTTCATTATCTGATCAATAAAATACTGTCTTTCGGGTCTGGGGCCTACAAGAGACATATCCCCTATCAATACCGAAAAAAATTGTGGTGTTTCATCAAGTCTCACTTTCCTCATGAATCTGCCGAATGGTGTTATCCTGCTATCATTATCAGATGACAGTTGAGGCCCGTTTTGTTCGGCATCGGCATACATTGACCGGAACTTATACATATTGAAAGGTTTACCGTGCAGCCCCACACGCTGCTGTTTATAAATTATCGGCCCTTTTGATGACATTTTAACACCTATTGCAACAAAAATATAAACCGGAATTAAAATTATCATTGCAATAAGGGAAACGAGAATATCCATTATGCGTTTCAGCGACATTTGCCAGGCAGGCATTAAGTCGGGTGAGATTTGTATTAACGGAGCATGCCAGATACCTTCCGTTTTTACGGTTCCCATCAGAATATCTTCAAGGCTGGGAATCAGCTTGATCACCACATTGGTATCTTCAATCTGTGTAATAATTTTACCGATTTTTTCTTTCTCCGACCTCTCTATTGCTATGATCACCTCCTCTATCTTCCTTTCATTGATGATATCCCTGAGTTTGTCATAATAACCGAGATGTGGTAAATAATCGGAAAGCAAATATTTGTCATATTCTTTGACATTCACAAAGCCTACAAACTTATTTCCGGAGGAGACCTCCTCATTTTCAATATCCTGATAAATCCTGACGGCATTTTCGTTACTTCCCACAATTACCGTATTAAAACCGATTATTCTTTTATGTATCCGGTGAATTGTATGTGAAGTAATTGATAATCTGAAAGAATATGTAAAAAAGAAATGCAAGGTAAAGAGTATCAAAAATGACTGATAATAAGATTTGTAAGTTAATATAACATCATCAAGAATCAATGCGAAAAAGATAAAAATAACACCGATAAAAGTCACCGATAACGTTTGTCCAAGCTCCTTTAATCTTGATTTCCTGTAAACCTTTCTGTATGTGCCCATTATGGTATAGAAAGTCAGCCAAAAGAAAGGTATTACGGTCATTCCGTAATACAATTTCTTATCCGTAAATATTTCGTGTAATGTTATATCAGGTGTAACGGCATATTTTCTGTAGATAAAAAACAGCGACCAGGCTATAGCAGCAGACAGAAGGTCGGCAATAACATATTTTGCAACTTGTAAACTTCTGTTCATTAATCAAGATTTTTATAAAGTAATTTAAAATTATCGAATTTCACCACAGGTGCTGCAACACCGTCAAGTTTATCGGCTCTGACAAAAACATTATAATAAGCAGCATCATAATACCTGTTTGTTAAAGGGGTGAAATTGATATATATTTTTTTCCATATCTCTCCCGACGGATTTACTATCACCATAGGATATTGAATAAGTTCCCCGCTTGAGTGCTGAACAAACATACCAATGCTCAGGTGAGTGTTGGTATTGTAATCCATCTCAAGAAAAACAGGAATATTGCCGGCAGGCAGTTCAAAACCTATGGACTGCCCCTCGTTTGTAACGCATTCCAGAATTCTCTTTTCATCATCAAGATACCCGACGCCTGTGATATGCCCGTACAACGGACTTGTCGGATTGTTAGTCAAAAGTTGAATCGAGGTATCACTGTTAGAGGTAGGCTCCAGCGAAACATATCCGTCTTCAAAATCCTCAATCCAGGCAAAAACCGTATTGTCGTAGTAATAAACATCCGGGTTAACGGTTATGACCGAGTCAATAATAAAGTTAAATTCAACATCTTTATAGGGTACAAGATACGGATACATACCACGTGTTCCCGATATTCCATTGAACATAACACCTGGAGCCAGCATCAGTTGATGTTTCCCACTTTCCAAAACAGGAATAACAGCCGGCAACTCATAACAACCGAGAGACTTACCGTCAACAAAAACCCAAACATCGGTAATATTCTGAGTTAAAAAACCTTCTTCAAGCAACGGATTGGCAACCAGGTTAAAAGAATCAACCTTAACATAGGCAGGTATTTCCTGCTCACCTTTAAATTTCCGGCACGAAGAAATCATCCATAGTGTGATGAATATGGCAGCACCTGAAAACAAAAACTTTAAATATCTCATTCCAATTATAAAATAGTCTTTAATAACGCTTACCTTTCCTATATATTTCAATTACAGATTATCAATATTAAATTTCATTTTCTCAATAATTTTATTTGCCACGTCAAGTGCCGCATATCCGTCATCTATTGACACAACCGGATTACCGTTATTAATTATAGCTTCAGCAAAACTTTCCAGTTCGGTTTGTATTGCGTTGATCGGGGTTACTTCCGGTTTTTCAAAGAATATCTGTTTTGCTCCTTTACCGTTTGCAGGTTCAATGATCATTGCCAGAGGGTCGGCCTTTTCGGGATCGTCAATATCAATCATTCTCAATATCTCAGTTTTTTTATCAAGGAAATCAACAGATATATAAGCATCTTTCTGGAAGAACCTGGTCTTGCGCATATTTTTCATCGAAATGCGGCTTGCTGTCAGGTTTGCAACACACCCGTTATCAAACTCGAGCCTTGCATTTGCAATATCCGGAGTATCACTCACAACAGGTACGCCACTGGCACTGATTTTTTTAACATTGGAATGAACAATGCTCAGGACAATATCAATATCGTGGATCATAAGATCAAGAACGACAGGGACATCCGTTCCCCGAGGATTGAACAAGGCCAGTCTGTGAGTCTCTATAAAAAGCGGTTGTTTGAGAAAGGGTCTGGCAGCTATAAAAGCCGGATTGAATCTTTCGACATGTCCCACCTGAACCTTCACATCAGCTTCCATAGCAAGGTCAATAAGACGCCTTGCCTCATCGGGAGTGGCAACCACAGGTTTTTCAATAAAGACATGTTTTGAACTCTTCAAAGCCTGAACAGCGCAGTCAAAATGTGATATGGTTGGCGTTACAATATCCACAACATCAGAAAGATCAATAACCTCCTGAATATCGGCCAGCCGGCGAATACCATACTCTTTTTCAACGACGGCAGATATTTCCTCGTCGGGATCGTAAAAGCCCGTAAGCTGATAAGCATCCGAATCATTAATGCACTTTATATGAATTTTGCCAAGATGACCGGCACCCAAAACTCCGATTTTTAACATAAGAGAATATTTTTTGCAAATGTAATTTTTTTTGGCAAATTTATGCTCCGATTTGTTATTTTCGCAACATTTTAAAGGCAGTTTTAAACCGGAGAAAGTTAATAATAAATGATTGACACATACAGGACGAAAGGATTGCGCAAGAAACTTGTAGAAACCATACGAGGAAAAGGCATTAAAGATGAGGCCGTACTCAATGCTATTCTTACGGTTCCGCGACATCTGTTCATGGATTCCTCCTTTCTGGAATTCGCCTACGAGGACAAGCCTTTCCCCATCGGCTCGGGGCAAACAATATCTCAACCATATACTGTTGCCTTTCAAACAGAACTGCTCAAAGTAAAAAAAGGAGATAAAATACTGGAAGTGGGGACAGGCTCAGGTTATCAGGCAAGTATTCTGATTGAAATGGGTGCCAAGGTTTATACGATAGAAAGACAAAGGAAACTCTATTTAAAAACCAAAGAGCTATTACAAAAACTAAATTATAACCCGAAAAAGTTCGCTTTTGGTGACGGATATAAAGGACTTCCTGCCTATGCCCCGTTCGACAAAGTGATTGTTACGGCAGGAGCTCCGTTTGTCCCGCAACCGCTTCTCGAACAGCTAAAACCGGGGGGAATCCTTGTGATACCGGTGGGAGAAGATGTCCAGAATATGAAGAGAATTATCAAAATGAACGATACAAAATTCATTGAAGAAGACCACGGACTTTTCAGATTTGTACCTTTGTTAAATAATAAAGCCGAAGATTGATCGTTTTTGAAAAATTATATTATTTTTGCACGATTATTAAATACAGAAATTATTAATTACAAACAAAAACAGAAAATGAAAAAATTAAGTTATTTATTAGGATTGATTTTGATTTCAGGGATGATATTCTCATCTTGCAGCAAAGATGATGACGAACCGTTACCTCCAAGCATCCAGTTTAAAGGCGGAACAGGGTACACTTCAACAGATGTTACCATCAATGAAAACAACACAATAAAAGTTGGGATCATTGGCCTGGCAAACACTACATCGGGTAAAAATCTTGAACGTTTTACACTTATTTTGACAACAAATAATACACCCCAGACCCTTGTTGACTCTTCGATCAACATTGCAACATTCGATGCTGATTACGTTATTACATTCCCCAATGAGGGAGAATATCGCGTAGCAGCAAAAATTTATGATAAAGACGGTCAGACCGCTGAAGCAGCATTTAATGTTACCGTAAATCCTGTTGCCGGTATCATTGATTATACAGATAAAATTTTAGGCTCATACAATAGTAATACCGGTAGCTCATTTGCTTCGGCCGACGGAACGGTTTATACTATGGCTGATGCTAAGGCAAATTCCGAAAAAATTGACTGGTTGTATTTTTATGGTGCTACCAATCATGCAACCATTGCCGCTCCGGATGATGATGCAGCTGCAACCGTATTTACAGGAGACGACGGTTTAGATACCTGGGCAACAAGGAATAACACAAGATTTGCACACTCTCTTCTTAATGCAAGCCAATTTGACGAGATAACAACTAAAAGTCAGCTTATAACTGCCGCACAGGGAGCTAACCCGACCGAGTCAAAATTGAACGGATTAAATGTTGGCGATGTTCTTGCATTCCTTACTGCCGGTGGTGATTACGGACTTATCAGAGTTGACGATATTGTTGAAGGTGCCGACGGAACGATTAACATCTCCGTTAAGATTCCCGAATAAAAAGTCTGAAAAATATATTATTTAAAGAGATGCAGCATTGCATCTCTTTTTTTTTTGAACAATTTTTTAAATACTTCGTATATCTCAGAAATAAATTTAAGTTAAATTAAACTAATAACTATGAAAAAACTGAACTACCTCCTTGCTATACTGACTTTAGCGGGATTAATCCTTTATTCCTGTAGCAAAGATGAAGAACCTCAACCACCTTCTTTTAGTTTTAAAACAGGTGTAAATACCGAGACAGGTATGAATTATGTTGCAGGAGATACAAGTCTTCCGACAAACAGCCTTTTTATGGTCGGATTTAATGCAAGTTCAAATTCAGGAAAAGATTTTAAAAATTTCAAAGCAATGCGCAAGTTCGAAGGAGGCCAAGAGAATATTGTAATTGATTCCGTAATCACTGGGACATCTTTTAATGCAAACATTACTTTCCAGGCTAACAATCAGGCCGGTATGGAAGACTGGCGATTTGAAATATCCGACAACAATGGGAATTTAAAACAATTGACTTTCACACTTACAACATTTGAAGTAACATCAGGATATGCATATTTCACCAATATTACTCTTGGTTCTTATGATTCCCTTGCTCCCGGCGGTTTTATTTCGTCCGCAAACGGAAACACATTCGGCTTTGCAACTGCAACAGACAGTGCATCCGTTATTGACTGGGTATATATTGATGCCGGAAACTATAAACATTCCATTCTCGCTCCGGATGACAATATAGTTTTAGATTATTATCCGGGCGTAGCAGACTGGGTTGTCCGTAATGCGACAAAATTCTCAAGTCCGGGATTATCATCAGCCCAGTTTGATGCTATTGACAGCGGAACACAACTTGTAGTTTATGCACAGGGTTCCAACCTTAGCAGACTCAGCGAAACGGAAATGGGCTCATTTAGTGCCGGTGATGTATTTGCCTTCGTAACGGATGTTGCAAACGGATCCAGAAGCGGGCTTATAAAAGTAACGGATGTTAATAAAAATTATACCAATCCCGGGTTGAGTACAATTACAATCGAAATAAAAGTTCAGGAATAAAAATTCCTTTTATAATACTTTAAAGGGAGCACCAATAGGTGCTCCCTTTTGATTTTTTGATATTGAGCTAAATGCAGATGCTTGCTCATTGTCATTTTCAAACTTTGTCGAGCGCCTGCTTCAAATCGTCAATTATATCATCAACATCTTCAATACCAACCGAAAGCCTGACAAGGCCGTCCGTTATGTTTGCTTCAAGTTTCTTCTCCTTTGAAATTTTAGAATGGGTCATTGATGCGGGATGTTGTATCAAAGTTTCAATACCGCCGAGAGAAACCGCAAGCAAAGCCATCTGAACGTTATCCATAACCGTTTTACCCGCTTTAAGTCCGCCTTTAATTTCAAAACTGATCATTGAACCGGGACCACTCATCTGTTTTTTAGCAAGTTCATACTGCGGATGCGATTTAAGTCCCGGATATTTCACCCATTCCACTTTCGGATGCTCCTCAAGAAAAGTTGCAATTTTCATAGCATTTTCCTGAGCCCTGTCAATTCTTATTCCGAGCGTCTTCAAACCTCTTCTCGTCAGAAATGCCTGATGCGGATCCATATTGCATCCGGTATTGACCATTACGCCTCTAAGCATTTTATAGTGCTCTTCCGTTTTGGTTACAACCATACCTGCAACGATATCGGCATGGCCGTTAATGAACTTCGTCATTGAATGCAGGACAATATCGGCACCCAGATCAAGTGGTTTTTGAAGATAGGGACTACAAAAGGTATTATCCACACAGACAGGGATGCCTTTTTCGTGAGCAATTTTACTGATAGCTTCAATGTCTGAAATACCGATTGTAGGATTAGCCGGAGTTTCCAGGTAGATAAGTTTTGTATTCGGCCTAATGGCATTTATCACATTATCAATGTTTGTTGCATCAACAAAAGAGGATTCAACTTTGAACTTCGGGTACAGAGTCTCCAGAATCACCCGCGAAGGCCCGTAAACCGCATTATGGCTAACGATATGCTCCCCGGCTCCGAGGAAACCGAGATAAACCGTATTTACTGCGGACATCCCCGAAGAGGTGGCAATACCGCCAAATCCGTTCTCCAGTTCCGCAACTGTCTTTTCAAGATCTCCAATTGTCGGGTTGCCAAGCCTTGTGTAAATGTATCCGTCGTCTTCGCCCGAAAAGCATCTTGCACCGTGGTCGGCATCCTTAAATGAGAATGTTGATGTTTGGTAAATGGGAGTTACTGCACTTCCCAGATTATCATGGAATCCTCCTCCATGAACCAACTTTGAATTAAACCCTGATTTTTCCTTTTTCATTTTATATTTATGTTAAGTTTTTTTAATCAAAGTACAAAAATATGCAGATAATTTAAATATAAACATATAATGGCGTCTAAATTAGAAATAAATTATAAACAATTGCTTCCGGAGTGATATTTTTTGTAAAAAATAACGTTTTCAAAACAAAAAAACAGTTAATCCTCTCTTATATTTTTATACAAGTAAAATAATTGAATTTTCCAAGCTTTTTTTAACAACAATTTGTTAATAAAATCATTGATTTTTAGGACTTTTCATATCAATTAATTCAAAAAATTTAAGTATTTTTGTACGTGAATTTTATTAAAAACATAACAGACTGATTTTATGACTGCTGAAGAAAAAAATTCGATTAACGCTAAGAATTATAGTGCAAATAACATTCAGGTACTCGAAGGGCTGGAAGCTGTTCGGAAAAGACCTGCTATGTACATTGGAGATGTTAGTTCCAGAGGACTGCATCATTTGGCTTATGAGGTTGTTGACAACTCTATTGACGAAGCTCTTGCCGGCTATTGCGACACCATCGAGGTAATTATACATAAAGATAACTCTATAACGGTAACAGATAACGGAAGAGGAATTCCTACCGGAATCCACGAAAAGGAAAACAGATCTGCTCTTGAAGTTGTTATGACTGTGTTGCATGCCGGCGGTAAATTTGACAAAGGCTCTTATAAAGTATCGGGAGGACTCCACGGCGTTGGGGTTTCCTGCGTTAACGCTCTGTCAACTAAGCTTGTTGCAACTGTGTACAGGGAAGGTAAAATATTCAGACAAGAGTATCAAAAAGGAAAACCGTTATATGATGTTAAGGTTATAGGAGAATCCGCAAAAACCGGGACAGAGGTCACATTTATTCCCGATGACACGATCTTTACGGTTTCTACTTATGATTATGATATCCTGTCATCCAGACTTCGCGAACTTGCTTTCCTTAACAAAGGCATAAAACTTAAGATTACGGATGAGAGATTCACGGATGAAAACGGTGAATTCAAAAGCGACACATTCTATTCCGAAGAAGGGCTGAAAGATTTCATAAAATACCTTGATGAAACCCGTGAAAGCCTTATGAGTGAGATCATTAGTATGGAAGGTGAGAAAAACAACATCCCTGTTGAAATAGCGATGCAGTACAATACCTCATTTTCCGAAAACCTCCACTCTTACGTAAATAACATTAATACTCACGAAGGAGGTACGCACCTGTCCGGATTCAGAAGAGGGCTCACCAGAACCCTGAAATCGTATGCCGAGAAATCGGGTATGCTTGCAAAACTAAAATTCGACATCAGCGGTGACGACTTCCGCGAAGGACTTACCGCCATCATCTCCGTTAAAGTTGCGGAACCTCAATTTGAGGGACAGACAAAAACAAAACTCGGCAACTCCGAAGTTATGGGAGCTGTGGATCAGATGGTCAGCGAACATCTCTCAAACTTTCTTGAAGAGCATCCTAAAGAGGCAAAAACCATTGTCAACAAGGTGATTCTTGCAGCCACGGCACGTCACGCCGCCCGAAAAGCGCGCGAGCTGGTACAACGTAAGAATGTCCTCACGGGCACCGGACTCCCGGGTAAACTGGCAGACTGTTCGGAAAAAGATCCCGCACTGTGCGAAATATACCTTGTCGAGGGTGATTCGGCCGGTGGGACAGCTAAACAGGGACGCGACAGAAAGTTTCAGGCTATTCTCCCACTGCGAGGTAAAATTCTTAATGTTGAAAAGGCAATGCAACATAAGATATTTGAAAACGAGGAGATAAGAAATATGTTTACAGCTATGGGGATTTCCATCGGTACGGAGGAAGACAGTAAAGCTCTTAATCTTGAAAAATTAAGATATTACAAAATCATTATTATGACTGATGCCGACGTTGACGGAAGCCACATCACAACACTTCTGCTCACCTTCTTCTTCAGATATATGAAAGAGTTGATTGAAAACGGACATGTCTATATTGCCACACCTCCTCTTTATCTCATCAAAAAGGGTAACAAGCAGGAGTATTGCTGGAGCGAGGAAGACAGGGAAAGAGTCGTGAGAGAATTTTCCAATAACGGCTCGGATAAAGGTATTCACATCCAACGGTATAAAGGTCTCGGCGAAATGAATGCCGAACAATTGTGGAGTACAACTATGAATCCCGAAACAAGGATACTCCGCCAGGCAACAATTGAAAACGGAACGGAAGCCGACAGGGTTTTCTCAATGCTGATGGGAGATGAAGTACCGCCACGAAGGGAATTTATTGAACAAAATGCCAAATATGCAAATATTGATGCTTAGTACCTGCTAAGTATCGGTTTGAAATTTTGCATTTTAATTACCGGCAGTCATCATAATCAAAAGCACATTAAAATATTATGTGTTTTTCGGAAAAATCCTATTTTACAATAAACTTCCTTAGAGGCAGATTCTTCTATGATTAGCTTTATTTTTGCAAAATTTTCCATTCGAGCCAAATCGGTACCGGTATATTTAATCTTTAAACGGGCTATTTAACAAACCTTCCCGTTTTTATGAATTTACCGTTCCGTATTACAACAATGTACATACCTTTTGCATAGCTTGTTATATCTATTGTACCGGAATAACCTTGCGGGTCAACTCTGATTTTTCTTGTTTCAAGTGTTGTTCCCTGCATATTATGAACGCTCAGTTCATAATCGCCAGTTTTACCCTTTATCCTTACGTTTAAAATGCCTCTTGCTTTATCAGGTACTGTTTTTAACTCACTGATAATACTTGCGGGTTTTGACGATGTGTTTATGGACTCACGTCTGACGCAACGGCATGCAAACAATAAGTATTTTTCATAACCAGTCTGTGAGCACTGACCAAAATATTGATTCCATGCATATTCCTCATCTATACTACTACTACTCCATAATTCACAATATTCTGGTGAGATTCCTATTGAGCCGACATTTTCACACATTACCCATAACTCCCATGCTGATGGAAGATACCAATCGTCATATCCGTATGCTGTTAGCGTATCACATACTTTAGCTGCATAAGGATTACCATTATTATCACCCAAGAGACTAACGATTTCAGAAGTATTTATGGCACCGTTGCTGTGATATGTGTTTAAATAAGTTCCGTATCCTCCCCACTCTATCTCATTAACATTATTCTCAGGATAAACATAAAGGATGGTATCCTCTCCGAACATAATGGAGGGTATAGGATTTTGTGAATAGCTAAAATTTATTGATATTACAATTTGTAATAACACAATAGTAAATCGAAATAGTTTTTTTGTTTTCATTATAATAATTATTTTTATTATTTATAAATTCTTGTTTCAAATTCCGTCCCGTATGTAACCTCGAAACCATTATCAAGTGTTATTCCGTCGGTTGCCCATACGGAATGACGACCGTTGTCGTTTATTACCGCAGAATAGTTATTAACGAGTCTCACTTTATATTTCGACCATAACATTGTAATTGTAAAGTTAAAATTGTGCAATAGTTTTATTAAATATTGAAAAATCTTACTCACAAAGATAGAAAAACCACATACAAAAGTCAAATATTTCTTCATAATTCCCGTGGTTCGGTTTGCCTTCGATAATCGTCACGCTGTCCGTACACGAGCCGGTCGGTCTTGTATATTTGCTTGATTCAAGGGTGAGAACGCTATTAAAACAATAAACTTAACAACCTTTAACACCACAATTCGTAAATCTTTCGAAGAAATAGAGTAATTTTGCGTCTTTTTGCAAACAATAATATGTACAATAATATCATAGTCATTATGAAGTCAAAACTTTTCAGAATCATTGCTATTCCCGTTTTAATTATCTCCATTACACTGATAGTCTTTGCATCAAGGAGAGGGGACCAGGAAAACTCCAACGATATGCGAAGAATGCTTTTGGTCAAAGTTATAACTTTTGCTATAAAAACCGGACATTATGATCCGGGAAAAATAGATGACGGGTTTTCCAAAAAAGTTTTCAAACTCTACATTGACAGAATAGACTTTAGCAAGCGCTTCCTGTTACAGGAGGACATTGACAAGCTTTCGGAATACAAAACAAAACTTGACGATGCAATGCTTGACGACAACTTTGATTTTCTCGATTTATCAATTGAAATCCTGAACAAAAGGACAGAGGAAGCGAAAGAATATTATAAGGAAGTACTTGATAAGCCTTTTGATTTTACAATTAATGAAAAAATTGAGGTTGATCCGGAAAAAAGGGAATTTGCTTCTTCAAAAAAAGAGTTGAAAGAGATATGGAGGAAGTCATTGAAATATGAAGCAATGACGAGAATAAAAGATATGCTGGAAGATCAGGAAAAGGCTGCTGAAAAGAGTGATACGGTAACTATAAAG
>JALSSR010000060.1 GCA_026984135.1 Bacteroidales bacterium | reverse complement strand
TCCTCCAATGTTAATACAATAATCATATTCGGGGAACAGCAACCGGTCACCAATGGGAACAAGCGGAGCACCCTGCCCGCCGAGTGCAACATCTTTTGACCGAAAGTCGCAAACCACCTGAAGGCCTGTTTCCGCGGCTATGGAAGCTCCGTCTCCGATTTGTAAAGTGAGTTTGTTTTCCGGTTGATGAAAAACCGTATGACCATGAGAAGAAATCAGGTCGGGAGAATAACCGTTTTGTATAATGAATTTTTTGGTTATATTTCCGAGAAAGTGACCATATTCGATGTTAAGCCGTGCCAGGGAAACGGCATCATAATTCATAGACTCCGAAAGCCTTTTCTTCCATTCTTTATTGTATTCGATTGTCTTTACGTCAATAATCTTATAGCTCCACCGTCCGTTTTCGAAAGTAAATTTGCAATAAGCAATATCAACACCGTCGAGGGAAGTGCCCGACATTAATCCTATGACCTTATATTCTTTCATTTACAAATATTTGACAATCGTTTCGAGGTGTATTCCCCTTGATGCTTTTAGTAATATTGTTTTTGTCGAAACAGGATTTTCTTTTAAATAATTTGCAGTTTCTGCGGAATTCTTAAAACATTTGTATCCATGGCTTTCGGCTACCTCTTTGAAAATCGGACCAACCAAAATGATATCTGGAATTCCTGTATTTCCTATTTTTTTAATAATTTTTATATGTTCCGAACGACTCTCCTTTCCCAGTTCCAGCATATCGCCAAGAATCACCATTTTATTATTATAGTCACTTTTTGCAAAGCTGTCAATGGCTGCTATCATGCTGGTCGGATTTGCGTTGTAGGCATCCATTATTACAGTGTTGTTCTTTGTTTCCAGAATCTGAGACCTGTTATTTGCCGGTTCATAGGATTCAATTGCCGATTTAATATCTTCTTTTCTTACTTCAAAGTAGGTTCCAATTGTTATTGCGGCAAGAATGTTTTCAAAATTATAGCTTCCGTACAGTTTTGTGTTTATAATATCGTTAATGTTTGCGGAGTTATATCTTATACGAAGAAATGGTGTTGTGCCGATAAGTTCTCCCGTGCAGTAATTATCTTTACCTGTTCCGTAAGTTATTGTTTTAAGACCTGAACTTATTTCAGAGAGTATCTTATTGTCGGAATTTAAAAAGACTTTGCCGTTTGCTTTTCTTAGAAAATCATAAAGCTCGCCTTTTGTTTTTATAACACCTTCAAAAGTTCCGAATCCTTCGAGATGAGCTTTGCCGATATTTGTGATGATTCCGAAGTCGGGCAAAGCAATATCGCACAACTGTTTTATTTCGCCTGTATGATTGGCTCCCATTTCGACAACTGCAAATTTTTCAGTTCCGCTCAAAGAGAGGAGAGTCAAAGGAACCCCGATATGATTATTCAGGTTGCCGATCGTGGCTTTTGTTTTAAAATTGGAATTTAAAACTCGTGCAATCAGTTCTTTAGTGGTTGTTTTTCCGTTTGTTCCGGTTATCCCTATAACGATTGTTTTAAGTTGTTTTCTGTGAAATTTTGCAAGTTCCTGCAATGCCGCAAGTACATCTTCGGTTAACAGGAATCTTTCATCTTTCAGATACTTTTTATCATCAATAACAGCAAATGCAGCACCTTTTGCAACAGCTTCTTCTGCAAATTTATTACCGTCAAAATTTTCTCCCTTAAGAGCAAAAAAGAGGGATTTGTCGGGAATAAACCTTGAGTCTGTTGTTATTTTGGGATATTGCTTATATATCCGGTAAAGCTCATCTGTTGAAATATTCATAAAGGCAAATTTAATAAAAAAACAAAACCCCATACCTGATAGATATGGGGTCTTGAAATAAACTCATAAAATTTAATATCCTGCGGGGTCTCCAATACGATCCATAGCACAACGGAACCCGATATAATCAGTAGCACTGTTTTCGTCGAGGAATCTTCTGGTTGAAGGCATCATCCAGTATGCATAATCCTTCCAGGAGCCACCTTTGTAAACCCGCGCCTTATCATTTATCATTGTTGTGATCGAGTAGTCGTACATAGTACTTGAATGTGAGTCCTGATCCTGTTTAAGCCAGTCATCTTTATCAATTGTTGACTCATAGTCACCATCTTTATAGTTGATGTTGTCAGCTTTTCTATAGTTTCTTCTATCCTGAAGATCTTCGGCAGGAACCGGTTCATATTTCAATCTTCCGAATTCATCTTTTTCAGCAATAAGTCCTTCGGAATCTCTGACTTTTCTTTTGAAAACATTACCTCTGTAAGGATTAAGATCAGACATATCCTCATAAGAGAGAGGTCTGTAAACATCACTCACCCATTCGCTCACATTGCCGGCCATATTAAAAAGTCCGAAGTCGTTGGGCCAGAAAGAACCTACCGGAGCAGGAATGATAGCCCCGTCATTGAGAGTTCCCGCAATACCTGCGTAGTCACCTTCACCTCTTTTAAAGTTTGCAACGAAACTTCCGTAATAATGTTTTTCGTTTGTACGTGTGACATATCCGTTCCAGGGATAGATTCTTCTGTCAACAACTCTTTCATAGATATTGTTACCGATAAGTGCAAGAGCGGCATATTCCCATTCAGCCTCAGTGGGGAGTCTGTAATTGGGAAGCAGAATACCGTCTTCCATACGGACGGCTCTTTCTCCCGTGCTGTTAGGATTAAGATCCTGAAGGTTTTTGTTCACAAGTCCTTCATACTGACCTGCCAGATAAGCTTCCGTGTTAAAGTTATTTTCATTCAACTGGTCAGGATCGGGATCAAGGATGCCACGCTGAATAAGAAGCATTTCATTAACCCTGTCTGTCCTCCAGGCGCAATAGTCGTTTGCCTGAACCCAGCTGACACCAACTACCGGATAGTAGTGGTAAGCCGGATGACGAAGGTAAAGTTGAACCATCGGCTCATTGAAAGCAAGCCTGTCTCTCCAAACGAGTGTGTCGGGGAGAGCTTTACGATAAACCTCGGGATAGTCCGAACCAAAAACTCTGTTGATCCAGAACAGATATTCCAGATAGTCAACATTGGCAACCTCGGTTTCATCCATATAAAATGATCTTACGGTAACCTTCCTCGGAGGGCTGTTATGTTCATACATTGGGTCATCGTAATTGGCACCCATAGTATAACTACCACCTTCGATCATGACAAGTCCGGGCCCTGTCATTTGCCCTTTATACTCAGCAACTTCAAATCCGCCATTCTTCGGATCATTGTATTCCCAGCCTGTTGTGGCTGATTTTTCTTTGGAACAAGATGATAATAAAGCAACTGTTCCTAAAACAATAAAAGCTGATAAGAAATTTAAATATCTCATAGTTTTTAAAAATTTGTGCAAAAATAACTAAAATTCCGGACATTTTATTGCCCCGGGCCTATTTCTTTTTTTATTACAATTTATTAACATCGTTAATGACACCTCATGTGCACCTCCTGAAGCCCCTTTTAACTTTGACATTGAAAGGTCATAAGAATATCCAAACCTGAACCTTTTTTGCTTTATTCCAACCATAAAAATTGCACCGTCGGCATTTTCAAAATTATGTCTAAACCACGCTCCCACAACAAGAGGGTACTTTTCAACATTTAAACCAAAGTTTATCTGATGCATATTTCCCTGCATCTGAAATAATAACTGGGGCAAAAATACAAAATCCCTGTTATTATTTCCATAACCTTTTCCTGATGAAAACATCGCACCTGTGTGTACGGTATATTTTCTGTAAAGTTTTATGTTTTCAGCCTGATTATAATAATTTAGACTTGGCTCGGATAAATGGTCTGCCGAAATTCCAAAGAAAAAGACCTCTTTAACACCAAGCAGAAGTCCGAATGAGAAATCGGCAACCATAACCGTGTTATTATCTGGAGGCGCTTCACCGGTTTGGCCGGGATTAATGTTCCCTGTTGCGGGATCTATCATATCCTGAAATATCAAATTTTCAAAATCAAATTTCTGGTAATGAAATGTTGCTTCCGCTCCCGCATTCAACCTTACTCCCTGTCCAACCTTCAGATGGTAAGAGTATATCAGACTTGCCCTGTTGGTGACAAATGTTCCGCTGCCGGCATTATCAGAGTTAATGAGAATCCCCAATCCGCTTGAAATTGACTCAAAAGAAAAGTCGGCAGCTACATTATATGTTACAAAATTATCCGGTATTGAAGGCCATTGATTTCTGTAATTAAAAGATATTCTTGAACATTCTCCTGTCCCGGCAAGTGCCGGATTAAGGTATAACGGATTTGCATAAAACTGT
>JALSSR010000059.1 GCA_026984135.1 Bacteroidales bacterium | reverse complement strand
CCGCTGGTGTCGGGTGTTGAATTCAGCAAAAACACGCTCCCATACCCCACCGATTTATAATAGCACTCCATTAACTCATCGAGAGACTTACGTTTTTTTTCCTTTTTAGGCGACCAAAACCAAAAATGGTCATATAATGTAGTGTTTGCTTCAAGAGGAGCCCAAACATCACCATCGGGGTCACCCTGTACCTGAGTTGCAACACCGGTTTTTAAGTCTTCATATTTAACAGTATTCCAAACCGGGTAAAACAGTTTCCCCGACTCGGTTCCCGGCCAGTGCACTGTAGCATGCGGTCCTTGAAAAATAACCGCTTTCTTGGCATATTTCTCCAGGATATCCGAAACATCAATAACACAGCTTCCATCAAACCAAACCTCCATTATCTCTCCGTAATTGGCAAGCGTTTCTTGCAGTTGGGTTCTGAAAACCCTGTTGTATGCTTCTTGTTTAGATGGGTCTTTTGTTCGTCCTCCACTACCGATTCCGGCACCCCAGGTTTCATCCCCGGGATATACATAAATACCAAGGTTAAGACCGAATTTTTTGCAGGAAGCCGACAGCTCTTTCAGTACATCACCTTTTCCGTTTTTATAGGGAGTATCTTTTATTCCGTAATCTGTGGTTCCGGTTTGCCACCAGCAAAAACCACCTGTGTGTTTGGCTACAAAAAGAATTTCTTTGGCACCCCATAGTTGTGCAGTTTCGCACCATTGGTCGGTGTTCAGTTTTTCAGGATTTATCCGCTCCAGTGGGGTGGAATGATTGTCATATTCTCTCCCTTGCCAGGTACAAGGGTCAATGCAAACAAACATAATCCTTTCCTGTTCGTGCCATTGGAATTGAACGGGAGATGGCACGGCTAAACTATTAAACTCTTGTGAGAAAACTCCTTGCGTGGCAAGTGAAAGTAATACTACAAATAAAAAAAACCTATTTAACATGGCATAACCACTTTGTAAATATTCAAATATAACGAACCGTTTAAAGTTTAATATGAACGTTCAATCACGAGCAATGATTATCTTACCCGGTTTATTAATCCTCAAAATTTATGTTATGAGCAAAAGTACAATTTATTTCCAAGACTGCAAAGAAATTTCGGAGATGCATTACGATACTTAATTGTTAGATGCAAAAGGTATTTTATGAGTTAAAATACTTATTTATTATGTTCCATTTCTCTGCAAGTTCAAAGCAACTTTTAAAAATGTTATCCGCTCCTGCGACTTCAAGTTCTTTATCTCCCAAAATACCTGTATTTACTGCAATTGTGTAAATTCCTGAACTTTTTGCAGACTCAATTCCTAGTGGTGCATTCTCTATTACAACAACTTCAGTTGGTTTGATTTGTGCCATATGTAAGGCTAACAAATAAGGTTCTGGACTAGGTTTGCCTATTTTAACATCTATACCCGAAATAATATTTTCTTTGTCTATAAATCCCTTAAAGTCCTCAACTATTTCTTCTTTAATATTGGATTTTGATGAACCTGTAACAACAAATATTTTTAAATTACATCTTTTTATTTCTTCTAGTAATTCATAAATACCTTCTTGTGGATTTGGTTTTCCATATGATGAAAGAATTTCATTTCGCTTATTTCTGATTTCAGTTATATCATGCTCACTTGGAATAGTTTGACAATATTTGTTATATAAAAACTTAATAGTCTCAGAGCTTGAACGTCCTTCTTGCATATAAACATCATAATCTGAGATTTCAATATTTTTTAATTTTAAAGCTTCTCTCCAAGCTATTTTATACTGCCACATTGAATCATAAAGTACTCCATCCATGTCAAGAAATACACCTTTTAAATTCATTACAGGTGTTTCAAGAGTAGAATAAATTGCATTAAATCTGTTTTCTATTAACCAAGTTTCATATTCAAGATTTCTAGAATGTTTTTTTAATAATTTTATTTCATTTAGCAATTCATGTATGATGTATTTCCCAATATCAGTGTTTTCAGTTACCCACAATCTATCTAAATCACCCATACCCTTATAACTACTGCCATCAATAATATCTATAAATTGATAATAGCTATAAATAGCTTCTTTGTTATCGAAAATATATGCTCGCTTGGTTGGAGGATGGTCATAGAAATAATGTTTAATTATCACATCAGAATTGGATGCAAATTCTTCTTCTAATTTTGCTGTAGAATCTATTAATAAATGATTCTTTTTCCAAGGTTTGAATGAATTATACTTTCTTGCTCTTTCTATATTAGTTTTTTGTTGCTCGTAAAGGTCTGCGATAACAGACCTTTTGTACACTTCAATTGTCTTTTTTCCAGAAACTTTGTAATGATTAATTTGGCCGGCTTCAACTTCATTTGTATAGGTGATTATTTTTACATTATTTACGTTTGGGTCACCTAACTTATTAGAAAAGATTTGAGATGCTTCTGATTTGGAAATTCTTTTTAAATTGGGATTAATCACACCATTGTCAGATTGATTATCTTGAATTAGAACCTTGTTTTTTGAGTTTTCAATTTTTCTGCTAATTAAAACTTCATTTTCCCCTTTTTTTATTTTGATATCAGTAACATTTGAAATGTATTCACCTATCACTTTCCATTTAATTATGATTATGGTAATTACAAAAAGTACAATCAGAAAAGGCCATTGTTGGCCGACTGTTTCAATTATTTTTAATATATCTGCCATTTTTCTTGGTCTTTACACTTTTGTATAACGGCTATGCATATGGCTTGTGGCGGTTTTTTTACCAGTTAATTTCATATTTGTGCCGCTGTTTAATTGATTCATTATCTTTTATTTATACTACTTTGCCAGCCATAAGCTATATGCATTGTGTGTGCTCGGCATAAGCACACCTGCCGGAAACTTTAGAAAAATTTCAAAAATACAAATTTATTTTGAAACCAAGGTTGAAAGTAGAGAATTACTCCGGCCTGTGCTATGAGCTGGTATTGAGATGATTAATGAGCCGATGTGTGCCTGTCTTGCCATATCATGCGGGAGAAAACGGTATCCCTTTTGCCTTTACTTTGTTTCGGCAGATAAATGTGAGAGGGTCTCCGTATGTTAAAAGCCTGTCGGCGGACTACTCGATTGCCTGCCGGCTATTTCATTCCTGATTTTTTTTGCTTCGTATAGTTTCATATCACATTCTTATTAATTCTTTTTCAATATGTTGTTTTAATAAATTAACATCGGGCAATTTTAGCATATATTGTTGAACAAAAAAATTTTCATCCATACCTGCGGTGGCATATTTGACGAGAGTATGGTCTTTTTCCGCCACCAATAAAATTCCTACCGGTTGGTTATCGTCAGGTTCGCAAATTTCATCTTTAAAATAATTTAAGTAGGTATTCAGTTGTCCGATGTCGCCGTGTTCAAATTCGCCGAGTTTTAGTTCAATCAATATATGAGATTTCAAAATTCTATGATAAAAAACCAAATCAACGAAGTAATATTTTTCACCGATAAGGATTCTTTTTTGCCTTGCTTCAAAACAAAATCCGTAACCGAGTTCCAGAATAAATTGTTGCAAATTATCCAAAAGAGCTTTTTCCAAGTCTGATTCTTCAACAATCTCTTTAACCGGTAAATCGAGGAACTCAAAAGCATAAATATTTTTTATAATATCTGTGGATTTTTGCGGTTTGATTTCCCGCTGAACCAATTTGGTTAATTGTTCGGGATTCCGGGATAATCCGCTTCGTTCAAAATGTTGACTGTCTATTTGCCGTTTAAGTTCGCGGACACTCCAAGCCCCTTTGATGCATTCAATTTCGTAGAATGTTCGTTTCAATGGTTCGTCAATCCTCAAAAGTTGTTCAATATGCGTGTATGAAAGTTTTGAAAGAATTTTATCTCCAGGAACAAATAAGCCTTCTTCCAATTGTGGGGTCAGCGACCCCACAATTGAATGTTCAGGTAAAATCGGGGTCAGCGACCCCACTTTTTCAGAATAGGACAAAACGGGAGTCAGCGAACCCCGAATTGTGTCTGCAAGTTGCGGATAATAGAGGTAAAATTGCCTGAACTTGAAAAGTGAACGCTTATCAATTCCTTTTATATGATTTAATTTAACAGCAATGCTCTCAATCAACCTGTCGCCGTATTTAGCTCTGTCTTTTCCGTTTTGTTCGTATTCAACAATGTAGTAACCTATCAACCAATTTTGTATAGTAAGCATTTGATTAACCACATTTACGGCGGATTTTTGCAATTGCTTGTGTAATTAGCTAATTGTTGTTACAAGTTTATTGAAGTTTTTCATCATTATTATTTTCTTCGTTAGTAACAAACGTTAAATCGTTATATTTCAAATTTATATCCATATTATCCTTAATCTTTATTTTCTTGTAGCAAATTTGTAATTTCTGTTTTGTTCTCCCTGCTTGTACTTAACAGATAGCTGTATGTATAACTCCGGCTGTAATGCCACAAATTATTTATCACAGCATTTTTATCTTGCTCTTAGTGTCAGAGGCAATTCAAGTTCTTTTCCTTCTCTGAGGAGTTTAAGTTTTACGGTGTCGCCGGGTTTATATTTTTTCAGGGCATCGGAATACTCTTTCAGGTTTGTGACTTTTTGTCCGTTAAGGGCCACTATCACATCTCCGGCTTTCAATCCTGCTTTATCACCTGCCGAGCCTTCAATGACCGATCCTATTTTAACACCTTCTCCGGTATAAGCAAAGTCGGGTACCGAACCGGTGGAGACTTTCCGGCTTGCTTTCGGTTTTTCACTTTGGTTATTATTCGGTGTGTGTGCTTTTCCGGTATATTCCATAGGTTCTTCCCTGCCGGCAAGATATTCAGTAACCTCTTTGGCAACAGTGGCGACCTTCACAAGACCGGTGCCGTCAATTTTATCATAGGTGTCGGTAGGGCGGTGATAATCGGTTGTTGCGCCAGTGAAAAGTTGCACTGCGGGAATACCTTTTTCAATAAAGGCAAACTGGTCGCTGGCATCAAGCTCCTGCTGAATGATCTCACTTTTTATTCCGGTTGTATAATCCGTTCCCATAAAGATGAATTTCCACTCTTTGGCGGAATTGGCATTCAGCACCATCAGTTTTTTATCGAAGAGGCGTCCGTCGGTGTCAATGTTGATGTTGGCGAGCACATCTCCTTTAAAATACTCTTTAAGATGCTCCACAAAGTATCGTGAACCTATAAGTCCTGCTTCTTCACCCGTAAATGCTGCAAATATTATTGTTCTGCCCGGGGATGATTTGGCAAGATTTTTAGCAAGTTCGAGCAGTATTGCTATTCCGCTGGCGTTATCATCGGCACCGTGATGTATTTTTCCTTCATCGCCCTTATGGACATCTGGCCAGCCGAGTCCGAGATGGTCGTAGTGGGCTGAAACCACCACCGGCGAATCTTTTAATTGCGGGTTGGTTCCGGGAATGACGGCAATTACATTTTTCAGGGTCATCGTGCCTTTTTCGGGGAAAGTGTGCTTAAAAGTCTGGAAATAGGAATCTCCCAGCGGTTGCAACCCATACGATTTAAACAGTTCCGCAATATATTTTGCCGCCTCGTCCAGTTCGGGAGTTCCCAGCCCTCTTCCTTTCAGGTCGTCGGAAGCAAGATATTTTATATGCGACATCATCCTCTTTTCCGAAAAAACCGGTTTAAGATATGCCAAAGCTTTTCGTTCTTCCGTCACGTTAATATCGCGGGCACCCTTTTCAAAAACCTTCACCAGCGGTGAATTGATTACCGGCCATTGTCCCTTTGCTATATTCACGGGCTCGTCACCTTCAAAGGCAAGATAGCTGTACTTCCCGTAATGTGGTAACTTTCTGACAAGACCGTCAACGGCACCGGGATTTCCGGGCGACATAAACAGCATACTTCTGCTTTCATCACCTTTTACAAAAACCGTTATAGCGAAGCTGTTTCCGGCTACAGGCAACGACTTGTTTTGATATTTCACCGAGTCTTTTCCCAAAGAAGAACCATAGACTTTCATCGCCTCATTTATCTCACCGGCGAACTTATTTTCAAAACCGATTATCCAGGCGGTTTTGTCTTTGGGAAGGGCGTCAATTTCATCGTCATAAACTATTGTAAAGGTGTCATTATCGGCAGCTTTCCATTTTTCGGCAAGTTGTCTGTACATTTCGGAATTTTCATTTGTTGCATTTTTCGGCAGGATAAAAACATTCTGTTCGCTTGCCCATATTTTTGACAATGCAGGCGGTACCTCTCTCGGGTCGAGTGTTCTGAATACATCGTACTGAGGGTCAATCACAAGTTTTTCCGGTTTTCCCTTCAGGGTAAATTGAAAATCCTGTTCCTTTTTGTTCATATTGACAATAAAATGTTCAATACCTTTTTTTGTGGCAACGGTAACGGGGATGTCAATGTCGAAGGCTGCGGAATCTTGTGTCTGTTCCAGCGTCAGAAATACTCTGAAGTCATCATTGTAAGAATCCGTTTTTATCTCTTTAATGGAAAGGGCGGGAGCACCTGTACGGTTAACCCATTGGTCGAAGAATGATTTCAGATCGTTTCCGGAAATTTGTTCCAGCGACATTCTGATATCGTTGAATGAGGCAAATTTAAATTTGAAACTCTCATCAAAAAGGCTCATTCCCTTTTTAAAGTTTTCATCTCCCAGTTTTCGTCTGACCATATGCCACATCATCAATGCTTTACCGTATCCTATTGCTTCGCTCGGTGCATCGTAGCGGGATGCAAATTTGCGGATTGGAAAGTCATTTTCCGGGTTTACGAAGTCAGTGAATTTCTGCAAAGTGCTTCTGCGATACTCTTCGCCCTGACCACGTTGCTCTTTTATCAGATGGTCGGCTTCATAAGCCGTTATCCCTTCGCACCAGTTTCCCTTGCTGAAATCAACATAAACGCTGTTGCCCCACCAGTTATGGAGCAGCTCGTGGGGATATGAAGAGTGAAGGATAAACGGAAACCGGATAACCTTTTCACCGAGCAGGGTAAAGGAAGGCATACCGTAGCCCGTCTCCCAGAAATTCTCCACAAGGGCAAATTTGGAATATGGATATTGGCCGATAAGCTCTTGGTACATATTCATATATTGCTCTGTCACCTCAAGATATCTGTTGGCCAGCCCTTCGTCGGGAGTGCGGAGAAAAGCCATGGCCATAACTCCGTTGTTCATACGGTAGGAATATTCATTGAATTCGGCAGCAATCAGGAAAACCTCTTCCTGCGGCTTGTTGCAAACCCACTCATCCCAATGGTTTCCGTTTGCAATTTGCTCCTTTGCTCTTTCACCCTGCGAGACCGATTTCCAGCCTTCGGGCAGCAAGACATTCATATCAAAAGTCATCAGCATATCTTCAAAAGTCGGTACCCAAAATGTAGAGCCTGCCAGATAAACACCTTTTCGGCTTATTATTCCGGGTGACTCGCTGAAACCGCGCTGATAATTCTCTTCACTTTGCTTAATGGTAGAATCAATGTTGCCGCTGTAAGTAATTGAAAAGCTCTTTGAATCGTCTTTAAATGTGACCTTCCATTTATTGATCCTTAAACTTTTTTCTTCTTTTCCTGCGTCATCCCTGTCCATTCCGATATCTCCGGCTGTAACACCGGATTCCATTTTTTTTAATTTAATATTCTTTGAAAATACGGAGGGAATCATATTTGCATTTAAGCTGAAAATATAATCCTTGTTAATAACTGGCAGGATGATGGAATCTTTAACCGTAATTTCAGAACTTGCGGGAATTACCTGTGCTGTGATAAAGTGTTTAACACTTGAGGATGTTTGGGAGTGTCCGTAAAAAGAAATAAGAAATGTCAGTGCAATAATTATTGTTTTTTTCATCTTTATAAATTTTGAATTGACCTATCATAGAATAGGTTGATGCAAAATTAAGTTAATAACTTCACAATAGGGACAAAAAACGGTGACAAAAATGATAAATAGCAATTACTAATCGCTATGGAAAGAAATCCGGGGCAACCGTCAGGGTAACGGAGCTATTTTCCACTACCCGTTTTGCAGTCCGATTTTTTACTGCATAAAAAATTATCAAAAAACCAAAATTCGTTAACTTCCATATCGCAAACTTTTTATATTTTTACACGCGATTTTCAGGACACTGATAAACGGACAATAATTAAAGTATAAATCAATAACATACAAGATATGTCAGGACACAGTAAATGGTCAACTATAAAACGCAAGAAGGGGGCGGCAGATGCAAAACGCTCCAAGATATTTTCCAAGATAGTTAAAGATATAACGGTAGCCGTAAAAGAAGGTGGACCCGATCCCGATGCCAACCCGCGTCTGCGGCTCGCAATTGCAAATGCCAAGGGTGTCAGTATGCCGAAGGATAACATCGAAAGAGCTATCAGCAAGGGAAAAGATAAAGACTCGGCAAACTTTACGGAACTTACTTATGAAGGATATCTTTCGCATGGTATTGCTGTTTATATTGAGTGTACGACTGATAATCAGCAACGTACAGTCAGCAATATCAGGGCGATTTTTAATAAATATTCGGGAAACCTCGGCACTAACGGCTCTTTAAGCTTTATGTTTGACCGCAAAGGGGTTTTTACCGTTCCCAAAGGAGAGATTGACCCGGAGGAGTTTGAACTGGAAATGATTGATGCCGGTGCAGAAGATATTGAGGAGGAAGACGGTTTCTTTTCCATAACCACAGCAATGGAAGATTTCGGTACCATGCAGAAAAAACTGGAAGAGTTGGGTATAGAACCCGAAAGTGCGGAATTGCAAAGGATACCGCGCGACACCGTTAAGCTTGAAAAAGAAGATGCTCTTAAGATTCTAAAGGTGATTGAGCTTTTTGAAGATGATGACGATGTGCAGAAGGTGTTCCACAATCTTGAAATTACCGATGAGATGATGGAGGAGATGTGAGAGCGGCAAAAACCGTAAGTTTATATGTTACAAATTTTGCGTTAACGGAGAGGATATCCCGTTTTTTATAATCATAATGTGAGCAATCTTTCGAATAAGATAAAAGCCAAAGCAAAGGATTTGGGATTTTACGACTGTGGTATTTCCCGGGCTGACAGGCTAAGTGCTGATGCGGAAAGGCTGAAAAAATGGCTTGATGAAGGACGGCAGGCAGGAATGGGGTATATGGAAAATCATTTTGAGAAAAGAACCGACCCGCGCAAGCTTTTTGAAAATGCAAAATCGGTTTTATCTGTCTTATATAATTATTTCCCGGGTAGGAATTTGCCGGAAGAGGACAATTATAAAATCTCGAAGTATGCTTACGGCAAAGATTATCACTTTATCATTAAGGAAAAATTAACTCTTCTTATTGAGTTCATCAAAACCGAAGCGGGTGAAATTAATGCCCGTGCTTTTACCGACTCGGCTCCTGTGCTGGATCGTGCCTGGGCCGCCAGAGCAGGTTTGGGCTGGATTGGTAAAAACACAAACCTGATCACTAAAAAACAGGGCTCTTTCTTTTTTATCGGTGAGATAATTACGGATTTGGAGCTGGAATATGACGAAAAAAGAATCGAAAATTATTGCGGCACCTGCACGAAATGTATTGACGCTTGTCCTACCGGTGCCTTGCAGCCCTATCAGGTGGATGCACGTAACTGTATTTCCTTTTTGACCATTGAAAACAAGGAGGAAACTATATCCCCGGAGTTCAAAGGTAAATTTGAAGATTGGATTTTCGGATGTGATATTTGTCAGGATGTGTGTCCATGGAACCGTTTTTCAAGACCTCACAGTGAACCTGGTTTTGACCCGCCGGATATTCTGATGCATTTCGGAAAAACCGACTGGGAAAACCTTTCCAAAGAACAATTTAATAAGATATTTAAAGATTCTCCCGTAAAAAGAAGCAAATATAAGGGACTGCTCAGAAATATAAATTTTGTAAAGATGGACAAAGAATGTTAAAATCAGGATTAAAAGGTTGTTTAATGTTAGTTCATTAAATGTGAATCTAACGCTCGGTGAATCGGAAAATAAATATCATAATTCCCCTCTTGAGAGGGGTGTATGTGTGTGTAATTATATTATTAATATTTATTTTCCGATTTATAATTGATTAAGATATTTTTATTCATTTTACTTCAAACAACTTTTAATATAAGACATTGTTGAAATATAAATAATCAGAAAATAAATATTATGAAAAGACTGATATTCATATTACTGCTCCTTTCGGGATGCACGCAAAATAACAAACAGCAGATGCATTCGGTTGCGGGCAACTGGGCATTTCTCGACAAAGCCGGGAACTACAATGAAGCATTTTTTGATACGGCTGAATATTTAACCTACAACAGATTTGGCGGGGTTATGCCTTCGTTCAGGTATGTTGTAAAAAATGATTCTCTCTATTCCACCTTTGGCAAAACAAAGGATTTGAAACCTGTGGCAAAACTGATATGGATTAATGATGACAAATTTGTGATTTTCAATGCTTCGACCAGAGATACCCTTGAAAGGATAAAGTCTGATAAAATGTTGCTCGGAAACACCGATGTAAAAGCAGATTCAGCTGCTTTCCGTAATGCTTTTGAGGAAAGGTATGAAGATTTTCTTGTTGGAAAAGGTATTTTATCAAGGCAGGAGATTGAGGAGTTCAAGAAGAACAAAAAGATACCCGGAAATTAACCGGCTTGGCAGGTAGAAATGAAAGTGTCAATCTGCAAGTGATTGTATCTTAGCTTCTTATTCGATTTCAAAAACCTTTCCGTCATCAGCAAGGAATGTGTTACTAAAAACTTTTCTGGCTTCAATTACAAGGTCCATCGGATTATCATACCTGTTTGAGAAATGTCCGATTATCAGTTTTTTGACATTTGCCAATTTCGCTATTGAAGCTGCTTCGATGGTGGTAGAGTGTAGTTTTGCCGAAGCCACATCAGCCATATCCTGCATAAAAGTAGTTTCGTGATAAAGCAGGTCTGCATCCTTGATAACCGGTACTACAGGTTCGTAATAGGCAGTGTCGGAGCAATAGGCGTAAGAGCGGACCGGGTAGGGTTCACCGGTTATTTCCTCGTTTTTATAAACTTTTCCGGTACCGTCGGTAAAATCTTCACCGTTCTTGATTTTCGGATAATCGTTGACAGGAATGTCCAGCGACTGCGCCATCTCCTTAATTATTCTTCTTTTACCCTTTTTCTCTTTGAAAAGAAATCCACAGGTCGGAATACTATGTTTCAGCGGAATAGTACTGACCGTCAACTTCTCATCTTCGTATATAACCGCCCTGGACTCAGGTGCCAAAGGATGGAAAATCAAAGGGTAGGCCAGAGTTGTTTCGGAGGCTTCAAGTTGAATATCAAGGATATCTTTCAGTCGTGCCGGGCCGTAAATGTGAAGTTCCTTTTTTCTGCCGAGCAGGTGCATTGAGGATATTAAACCGACTAATCCGAAAAAATGATCGCCATGCAGATGGCTTATAAAAATATGGTTTATCCTTTGAAGTTTAATTTTGTATTTGCGGAGTTGTAATTGGGTTCCTTCCGCACAATCAACAAGAAAAAACCGCTCATTATGATTTACAAGTTGTGCCGTAGGATTCCTCCTTATGGTAGGAATTGCCGAGTTGCTTCCGAGTATCGTTACCTTAAATGTCATCCGGGATTTTTTTGCAAAGGTAAATAAAAAACCCTGTCAGAACAACCTGACAGGGTTTACAAATTTAAAGGAAAGAAAAATTACTTGTTTTCGTCCTCTTCCTTCGGCGGCTCGGCCTCTTTATCTTTGGCTTTGCCTTTTTTCTCTTTGGACATTTTTTCCAGTTTGGCTTTCGCCTCTTTTTCCATATCCGATTTCAGATTGGCAAGAGCCGAAATATCTCCGAGAGTAGTTTTCTCAACATTGTCTTTCACTTTCTTAACAGCTCTCTGAGTTGCTTTCTCTTCCTTACGTGCAGCAGCATTTTCCTTGGCCTTTTCATCGGCTTTGGTATCCTGCCATATTCTTGAGTGCGAAAGAATGATTTTCTTGCTATCCTTTGAGAACTCAATAACTTTGAAATCAAGACTGTCGTCCATCTTCACCTTGCTATTGTCTTCTTTTTGCAGATGACGTGTAGGAGCAAATCCTTCAACACCATAAGGCAGAGCAACAACAGCTCCCTTGTCATTCATCTCGATAATAGTTCCTTTATGTACGGAACCGACAGTAAATACTGTTTCAAAGATATCCCAGGGATTTTCTTCCAGTTGCTTGTGTCCGAGGCTCAGTCTTCTGTTTTCCTCGTCAACATCAAGAACAACAACATCAATTTCTTCACCGATCTTTGTAAACTCAGCCGGATGCTTGATCTTTTTCGACCAGGAAAGGTCGGAGATATGGATCAGTCCGTCAACACCCTCTTCCAGTTCTACGAAAATACCGAAGTTGGTAAAGTTACGTACAATAGCAGTGTGTTTTGAATTTGCAGGATATCTCTCCTTAATATTTATCCAAGGATCGGGAATAAGTTGTTTGATGCCAAGCGACATTTTCCTCTCTTCACGGTCCAGAGTAAGGATAACGGCTTCAACCTCATCACCTACTTTAAGGAAATCCTGTGCCGTGCGCAAATGTTGCGACCACGACATCTCGGATACGTGGATAAGTCCTTCCACACCCGGTGAGATTTCGATAAATGCACCGTAATCGGCAATTACAACCACTTTACCTTTTACCTTATCACCGACTTTCATATTTTCATCAAGTGCATCCCATGGATGTGGTGTAAGCTGCTTGAGACCAAGTGCAATACGTTTCTTGTTATCATCAAAATCAAGGATAACGACTTTGATTTTTTGATCAAGTTCAACAACCTCCTCGGGATGATTTATTCTGCCCCACGAAAGGTCGGTAATATGAATAAGTCCGTCAACACCACCAAGGTCAATAAATACGCCGTAAGATGTGATGTTCTTAACGGTTCCTTCAAGTACCTGTCCTTTTTCAAGTTTGGAAATGATCTCTGCTTTCTGAGCTTCAAGCTCATCTTCAATAAGTGCTTTGTGAGATACAACAACGTTTTTATATTCCTGATTGATCTTAACAACCTTGAATTCCATTGTTTTACTAACAAATACGTCATAATCACGTATTGGTTTGACATCAATTTGCGATCCGGGAAGGAAAGCTTCGATGCCAAACACATCAACGATAAGACCGCCTTTGGTTCTGCATTTCACAAAGCCATTGATGATCTCTTCTTTCTCAAATGCCTCGTTGATTCTTTCCCAGGAACGAAGGATTCTGGCTTTCTTGTGCGAAAGTACCAGTTGTCCTGTTGCATCCTCCTGATTCTCAACATAAACTTCAATAGTATCACCGGGTTTAAGATCGGGATTATATCTTAGTTCATTAAACGGAATGATTCCGTCCGATTTATAGCCGATGTTAACAACTATCTCTCTCGGATTAATTGATACAACGGTTCCGTCAATAACTTCATGTTCGGCAATTGATTTAAGCGTGTTTTCATACAGGTCGGCAAGTTTTTCTCTCTCATCCTTTGTGTAATTATCCTGCTTTTTACCAATGCTTTCCCAATCGAATTCAGGTGGTTCGCTTGAAATAACCGGTGCCGGTTCGGGAGTATCTTCTTTAGCCGCAGGTTCTTCCTTTGCAGGTTCCTCAGCTTTTTCCTCTTTGGCAGGTTCTTCAGCTTTCACTTCTTCTTTTGCAGGTTCTTCGGCCTTCAACTCTTCTTTGGCGGGTTCTTCGGCTTTCACCTCTTCCGCAGCCTTTTCTTCTTCTTTGGTTTCCGCAACATCTTCTTTAACTTCGGCAGCAGGTTCTTCTTTGGGCTCTTCTTTTGCTTCAGCCTTTTTTTCTTCTTCTGCTTTCGGTTCTTCCGGGCTTTCGGTTTTTGGAGCTTCAGCCTTAACTTCTTCGTTAGTTTCCTTAACTTGCTCCTCGTTTTTGTCTTTAATTTCGTCTGACATTAAAATAAAAATTTGTATCCGCTTATCAAAAGCTCCTCCCCGATAACAGGAAACCATTGATAATCACGGAAATGATTAATAATCCGTTAAAAATCGGGGGTGCAAAAGTACTATAATATTTTGAAAGTAAAAATCTTAACGGATTAATTTTCGGGAAATTATTGATTTTGTGGTATTAAATCTTTTTATACCTTTGCGCTCAATTATTTATGATGAGTTTATATAACAAAAAATATCAACCGTATTACCGCTACCTGAACATCAAGCGCAGGGACGAGTTTCAGTTTTAATATGGAGCTTTTACAGCTCTGTTTCCGTTTTTTAATAAGTTTAAATCGTTTTTTTAAAAACAAAGTAAAACATTTAATATTCAAATATTATGGAACTCCCATTTGCAGAATCGTATAAAATAAAGATGGTTGAAGCCATCCGTAAAAGCACAAGAGAAGAGAGAGAAAAATGGCTCAAAGAGGCCTATTACAATTTGTTCAACCTTCGCAGCGAGTATGTCTATATTGACCTGCTCACCGACTCCGGTACAGGGGCTATGAGCGACAAGCAGTGGTCGGCAATGATGCTCGGCGACGAAAGCTATGCCGGCGCATCTTCTTATCTCATTATGAAAGATACAATTAAAAAATTGTTCGGATTCAATGATTTTCTCCCGACTCATCAGGGAAGAGCAGCAGAAAATGTTCTCTTTTCCGTCCTGGTGAAAGAGGGTGATATCGTCCCCGGAAATACTCATTTCGACACTACAAAAGGTCATATTGAATTCCGCAAAGCAACCGCTGTTGACTGTACAATAGAAGATTCGTTCCATCCCACAAAATATCATCCGTTCAAAGGAAACTTCGATCTTGAAAAACTGGAAAATGTATTGAAAAGCAATCCCATCGAGAAGATACCCGTGATAATCGTTACAATCACCTGTAATTCATCCGGCGGACAACCCGTCTCAATGCAGAACCTGAAAGATGTTTATTCTTTGGCACAGAAATACGGCACAAAGGTATTCTTCGACTCCGCCCGCTTTGCCGAAAATGCATATTTTATTAAAATGAGGGAAGATGGTTATCAAAACAAAACCATCAAAGAAATCGTGAAAGAGATGTATCAATATGCCGACGGAATGACTATGAGCAGCAAGAAAGATGCTATAGTAAATATGGGAGGTTTTATCGGATTTCGTGACAGAAAACTGTATGAAGAGGCCAGTGTTTATAATATTATGTTCGAGGGGTTTGTAACTTACGGAGGAATGTCGGGCAGGGATATGAATGCTCTTTCACAGGGTTTGATGGAGAGCACCGAGTTTGAATATCTCGACACGAGAATACGGCAGATTGCTTATCTTGGCGAGAGGTTGAAGAAATTCGGAATTCCCTTGCTGGAGCCTTTCGGCGGGCACGGTATTTTTATTGATGCCAAAAGATTTTTGCCGAACATTCCCAAAGAGGAGTTCATTGCACAAACGCTTGCCGTTGAAATATATCTTGAAAGCGGTGTCAGAGCAGTGGAGATAGGTACTCTGCTTGCCGACCGCGATCCGGTGACGAGGGAAAACCGCTATCCGGCTATGGAGCTTGTCAGGCTTGCCATTCCGAGGCGTGTTTATACCAACAGCCATATGGATTATGTTGCCGCGGCAATTGAAAATGTTTTCGAGCGAAGGGATAAGATCACAAAAGGATTGAAAATACTTCAGGAAGCTCCCATAATGAGGCATTTTACTGTGGAACTGGATAGGGCTTGACAAATGCGGGCAAGCCGGCCTAAATCGGTTTATTCGGGCAAGTAGAAAATAATTAAATACGGTAATTATTTATTGTTGCATTCGCGGCATAAATAAATAATTTAAAATCAACATATTCGTAAAATCTACACATGAAAAAGAAGCAAAAAGAAGGACGTTACGAGCGAATTTTCAATCAGTTGGAAAAGCTGCTTGAGCCTCACAATAATCCGTTGTCTGCTATGGCTACAATTGCTGCCATTCTCCACAATAAAATGGAACATTTTTACTGGACAGGGTTTTATCTGCTTGATGATGAGGGAGAGTTGATGGTGGGGCCGTATCAGGGAACGGTTGCCTGCATTAAGCTTGCTAAGGATACCGGTGTTTGTTGGGCGGCAATAAACCGGAAAGAGACAGTTATCGTACCCGATGTAAATAAATTTCCCGGCCATATTGCCTGCGATTCAAAGACAAACTCCGAAATAGTTGTTCCGCTGAAAGATAATTCCGGGAAAACCGTCGGTGTTTTGGATGTTGACAGCCGCAATTTTGATTCCTTTGATGAGACTGATGCAAAGGGGCTTGAAAATATTGTCGGGTTGATTTTCTGAAAAGATTCTTTACAATACGTTTTTTTAATAACGTATTTGCAAATAAAACAGGAAGATAATGAACATTTTCCTGTTTTTTTTGTTTTATAAAGGATTACTTGGCGGAATGTTTTTTCCTTTAACATTCAGATATTTTGCAAAATCTGCTTTGTCAACTATTTAGTTGTTATTTAAAAACATATTTGTGTACCCTGAAAAATACAATCATAATGCATTTGAGGCATTTTTTGAAAAATATTCGCATAAAATTCAAGATGCGGTTTTTCAAGAAAGATCAAAGGAATATCTCGACAGCTATCCCCTGATGCCTACTCAGGCAATTTATATTGCAGATATGACAAACCTGACCGTTTCATACCAGAGAGGAATCAGGAAATTGTTGGGCTATTCCGAAGAGGAATTTAATTTCGATCTGCTTATGAACTTTTATCATCCCGATGATATTGAACGCTATTTTTATTTTGTTAAAATAGCAAATGAATGGGGACGAATGAAGAATCCCGAACCGTTTACCATAGAGTCAATGTTTGATTACCGCGTAAGGAAAAAGGACGGATCATATCTGAAAGTGTTGAGGCAGACAACTGTTTTTGAAACTTGTATAGAAACCGGAATGAAGAGCTTTTTCTCAATTCTGACTGATATTTCAAGGATAAAAACCGACACTTCCATTAACTTTTCTCTTTATGATGTTAACTCGGGCAATATACTACTTGAAGGTAAACAAACCGGTGAAGATGTGGTTAATTTTACAAATCGTGAAAAAGAAATTATTCTGAAGCTGAAACAGGGTATGAACAGCCAGGCCATTGCCGATTTTTTTGATTGCAGCAAACATACCGTTGATACACACCGCAGGAAAATGCTTAAAAAAACAGGTAGTAAAAATACAGTGGAAATGGTCAACTTCTGTATCCTTGCCGGAATAATTTAATTTCTGATCGAAACGGCAACCTTTGCGTGGAACCTCCCTCCGTCAAACGGAAGAATACCATAACCATTAACCCCGGAGTTTTTATTTAACATATATTTAACATCTTCTATGTTGCTGATGCCCAGCTTATAGCAGCTATATACTCATTAATGAGTATTGCGCCGCTTTTTGCAGAGGTTTACTTTTGCAGCCAATTTGGAATTATTCCAAATAAGCTATTGGCAAATACAATAACTAACAATAAATTAAATTCATTACAAACAAATCTAAACATTTACCAAAATGAAAAAACAAATTACGATTTTAACGGCAATAATACTGTTTTTTGCTATGACAATGGATGCCAAAGTTTGGCGGGTGAATAACCGGACAAACGTGCAAGCCGATTTTACAACATTGAGTTCTGCTATAGGCGGTGCTTCGGCGGGAGACACCATTTACCTTGAGGGCAGCCCCGATAGTTACGGGAGTGCCGGTTATATTTCCAAACCGTTGACGTTTATTGGTACGGGATATTTTCTTAATGAAAATGATTCGTCACAGGTTTTCAAAGAAAGTTCCAAAGTGAGTTATATGGTATTTTATGACGGAAGCGAGGGAAGTGTTGTTGAAGGAATAACCTTTATAGGAAATTCATATTTAATCTATATAACTGGTGCCGATAACATAACGATAAGAAAAAACCGTTTTGTCTCTCAATATCAAAATGGTGGTAAATCTATCAACATTACCTCCATTTCCGATTCACTATTGATCGAGCACAACTGGATAGAGCCGGTTACCTCTAATGCAAGCTCTACAAATTATGGAATATACTTTAGCAAATACACAACAAATTCGGTAATACGTAACAATATTATACTTGCCGATACCAGTGATTTTGCAATTTATATGAATGAAGAGAATGCAACTTCAACTCTGACAATAACCAACAATACAATAAAAGGTGATATAGAAACATTTTACAGTGCACAATATAACAATATCCTGATTGACGGAACCTATACCTCCGGAACGGGAGATGTCACCTCCAATAATCTTTGCAATGCGACCCAGTACTCCAATGCAAACGGTAATGTTCAGAATGTGGATATGTCAACGGTATTTATGGATTACACTGCAACCGTTGATAACGGATATATACTGAAAACGGGTTCACCGGCAGAAAGTGCGGGAGTGAACGGCGACGACTGTGGTGCTTACGGAACAAACGATCCTTATATGAGCGGTGGAATGCCTGCAATACCTGCTATTTTCGGCTTTGAGATTTCACAGACAATAGGTTCGCCTACAATTCCGGTTACCATAAAAGCAATGTCACATAAATAGGGCGGGACAATGAGGTATATTATAATTATCCTGCTAACGATGATGATATCCGCAGGACAGGAGCTTTTCGCCCAGTCGCCGGATATTGTCCAACTGGAATACTTCTACGACTCCGATCCCGGTTTCGGCAACGGAACATATATTTCGGTAACGGCCGATTCGATAACGGATACCGATTTTGATATTGATGTTTCCGGATTATCCCCCGGTTTTCATACCGTATATTTCCGTGCAAAGGATGCAAACGGAATATGGAGCCATACATTTTATTCAATGCAGAAAGTTTTTATTGAAGGCCCTGCTTCCGTTCCGGGAACAATTTCCGACATAACGGCAATAGAGTATTATTTCGACACCGATCCCGGCTTTGGAAACGGCACACCAATTTCCGTCACCGCCGATACAATAACCGACACCGATTTCGACATTGATGTTTCGGCGTTGTCGCCCGGTTTTCATACTGCCTATTTTCGCACGAAAGATGCAGATGAAAAGTGGAGTTTGACACACTATTCGGTTCAAAAAGTTT
>JALSSR010000058.1 GCA_026984135.1 Bacteroidales bacterium | reverse complement strand
GTATAAAGCAACCCGGCAGTATCCTGCCCCGGGAATATAATAGGATCTCCGGAAACATGCTGATAAGTATACCAATCGAAAACGGTATCAAACTTTAATGTAAAATTCCCGCCTTTAACTTTTAAAGGATCAATAACCCTAATATTAACAGGTCCATGTCCTTTCGTATAATGAGGTTTATAGGATATGGGATAATTTTGAGAACCATAAGGGTTTGTTACAGGATCATAAGGATCTTTCGATAAAATCTCCTCAACCGTTTCATCACTGAACTCAAGAGACATACCACCATTACCCTGTCCTTCAATCCTGGTTATTTCCGGTCCGTCACCAAAACCTGAATTAACAATCTTACCATTAATAGGTATATGAGGAATAGCAGTGTACAATTGAATGTTTTTACGGCCTGACAAGTATGGTTTTTTCTGTCCGTCGAGTCCTGTCGGAATAGTTTGATCATAATCCTTAAAATTATTGTATGCATAAGCTATTGCACTGTAATAATACTGCTTGTGATTTACAAGTGCATTTTGAGTAAACGCATCCTCAGTAATAGTTATGGCATGTGAAATTCCATTATCACCTCCAATAACTTCCACAACAGGGACATTGCCCTGAATTGCAGGGTCATAATAATAGTTAACAAGTTGGGTTACTCCGTTTTTAACATCAAATTGGGCAACAAGTCTTGCTTTTGATATATCATGTCTGCTCTCGGCCAATGAAACAGAAGCATCTTTCAATTGATAAATCTGATACCCTTCAAAGCGATAATAAGGATCATATTCCAGCGGAGTTCCCAATAAAGAGTCCGGTGTTTGTGCTTTAATCAGAGGATCAAGTTCTTTATAACCTTCCTTATAGTTATTTGAAGTCTTGCTATTTGAAATATAAATAATTAACTCCTTATTAAGCTCTTCAAAAGTCAAATCGGGAGCGCTTGGTCCGTCAATTACCTTAAAGCAGTTATCAAACAGAGCCTGACATTTATCATCGGCATCGCGTAAAGCTTTAACAGAAGCCCAGGGGCCTCCGGCAATAGCACGTGCCCAGGGAATACCGACAGTAATATAGTTAACGGCACCCGGTTTCAAAGTAAATGGTCCTGCCGATTGCATAAACCTTCTGTCGGAAGGATTATTACCAACCTCCTCTTCACTCCAGTACAGTCCGTTCTGATTAAAGCCGCCATTGGGAGGTATTCCCCCTGTTCCCCAGTTACAGGGGTCGGAATCGTACGGAAACATAAAATCACAATCAGGTCCTAAAGCACCTGAGTTAACGTGGCCGTTACCACCGTACTGCATACGTGAATTATCTTTCCAAAAACCTCTAAGGTAATTATAATATTCGGGTGCAACACTAGGGCCACCCTGAACACCCCCTGAGTTGTTATGATAAACAAATCTTTTCATACCATAACGTTCATCATCTTTAATTCCATTTCCAAAGTTTACACCGTTAATAGCTTCGGCACGAACGAGGAAAGTTCCGGATTGAGGTTCATCAGGAGGACCATAATTCATTTGAATCTCAACACCGTCAAAACTGACAATGCTACAGTCTTCTTCAAAAGAAGGGCCTAAATCGCTTGTTTTCTTAAACGAAGGGTTATCAAAGCCATCGGCATCCATATATGGCCCCTGGAAGAAGTCAACACCAATAGCAGGTGGCTGATCACCATAAGCTTCCGGTTCTCCTCCTCCGTCAACGGCTTTACCGTTATAACAGTAACCCAATCCTCTTCCGACATCACAACCGACATAGTCGTCCCAGGCATATCCAAGATCAGTATCAACCCAGGGAGCAAAATAAGTTTGCGTTAACTCATAAGTGGAACGGTTGATTATCTCATAGCTATAAAATGTCATATTATTAATAGCGTCATTAGTCGAAAATGCAAATGCCTGAGCACGAATTTCCATACCAATTGCAGCTCCCTTACTTTCGGAGTGGAAGTTTCCTTTATCGTTAAAAATCCACCATAGTGTTTCATCACCTTTTAAAACCTGGTCAACAAGAATACCACCGAAATACTGTGGATAATAAAGTTCTGTTTCCATTGTAGGAGTCGGAACATAATTGGGATCGTTTGCATAAAGCAAAGGACACAGCTCATTTGTGATATCATAATAAGGATAATCACCGTCGTTGGGATCATAATCACCGTCACCATTAACATCTTTGAAAGGAGCAAGGTAATAACTCTGTCCTTTTGAGACATCACCATGAGCAGGATAATTTAATATTGATTCCGGAATTGAATATCCCGGGAAGTCCTCAGCTTTATTATCACTATTCCACCAGCTAAGGAACTGATCAATATCCGACCTTTTAATGTCAAACATTTTATCCCACTGCGAACAGGTTTCTTTGTCAATAGCAGCAGTACCGTCAATTGTCAACGGTCCTGTCCAGTAGTCCTGTCCAACCTGTCTGTACCTAAGCGCAGCAAGTTTCAATTGGTTGTTAATATCAAGACCTCCAATCCATAATGAACCGGAAAACATTGATGTAGCCGAACCATTAGCCGGAATATAATATTGAGCTCCGATTCCTGCTCCAAGGTCCCACCACATATCACCGCCGGTATTAATACGGGCTCTGACATTGTTAACCTGTAAAAACTTATAACCGGCAGGAGCGGAACAGCCTGAAGCCGTTGACTTGAGCCCCTCCGAACCCTTTAATCCTCCGAATTTATCTTTCTCGGCAAAACCGGAATTTGTTAAAACGAAAGAGAATAACGAGATAACCAGTATGCGGAAAATATTTCTCATAATTTAATATTTAAAAGTTCTCTTAACAATTGAGTTAATATTATCTAATTAAAAATTTATCATTACACCAAGACGAATCATACGCGGACTGCTGTAGTTATACGGTGAATTTACAGCAACAGAATATAAATCCCTGAATGATTGCGGATCGGTTTGATTATTTATTTGTGTTTGCCATTCAGGTGCAGAAAGATAACCGTCATCATCAGGGTTACCGGTAGCTGCATAAACACCCATAATATTATGAGTATTCATAAGATTCAGTATTTGAAGGTAAACATCAAGGTATGTACGTTTATTTCCATTTGATTTCCCAAAATAAAACTCTTTGTCAATTCTCATATCTACTCTGAATTGCCAGGGAAGTCTGGAACCGTTAATTGTTCCTTCAAGAATTCTTGTTCCTCCACTTGTTAATCCGATAATATTTTCCTGAGCAGTATATGGAACACCAGAACCTCCTGTCAATGTAAAGTTTGCTCCGAGATTTTTCAACACCTGTACTGTTTTTTCCTGATCGGTTCCTTTATGACGGGTAATGGTCGGGCCATTATAGGATTTTCCGTCAGCAAACCTGTATTCCAGTAACATTGTAAAGTTATGTCTTCTATCCCAGTTCAAAGGATTTAAAATACGCAGGTTAGGAAGTCCCGAAGCAATCAATGCAGCAGAAGTTGTTGTTGATGATCCGGTACCATCGGCAAACTGAAGTGTATAACTAAAGTTAAGCCTTGTATTACTGTTTAGTTGTCTAAGATCATAAGTTGCAGTTAAACCTTTTACGGTACTAAAGTCATGGTTTTTAAAGGAGTTGTAAGTCCTGGGATATGCACCGTTAAGTCTGTAAATCTGAATATCATCACGAATTTCTCCGTAGAAAACCGTAAGTTTCAATGAAGATTTATTTGATAATTTCTGCTGGAATCCAAGCTCATAATCAATTCTCTTTGTAGGTTTCAGACTTGGATTATTTAAACTACCACCGGCTGTATTAATAAAATAGTATCTGGAAGGATCAGCATATACATTTGATGTAGGTCTCTGAGTCAAAACATCATAATGAGCAAAGAAAAGAGCCTCATCCGAAATAGGGAATGAGAAAGAAATCCTTGGCATCACGCTCCATTGCGGGTCATAATCTTTAAAAGCACTTGCGTTAACATGTTCCTGATTCGGATCAACCAAATACGGAGAAACACCTGCTCCTGCATCCAGAACATAAGGGTCCTGAATCTCAATTCCTTCGGCATTATACCAGGTATATTCATTTCTATAACCGGTTATTGCGGACGGGTTTCTTGCATCGTCAACATATACTACATAATCATCTCCCATATTACCGGGGATAGAAACCTGATTTCCTCCAACACCAATTTGTTTTGTTTCTCCAACGGAATATGCGGAATACAACAGGAACGGATCCTTTAAAACAGACTGGTTGGCATCGAACCGGTCAACACGTAATCCCACGTTAAATACAAGGTCTTTAAAAGCAAATTTATCCTGAATATAACCTGCCATATAAATAGGCTCATAAGCGGGAATCGGTCTTGTATAATTTCCATATTCGTCTTTTTCATTAAAGAAATCATCAAAACTCGGTTTGCTCTTTAATTTATTGCCTTTATAATCGTATCCATAGTAGCTTGCCACATAACGTCCGTCGAATAATAGTTCGTCGGCACTAAACATATCAATTGAGAAAAGGTCTCCTTCCATCTGTTTTGTATGCAATACGCCGTCTTTATCGTAATACTGGATTGTTTTATTATCAAAATCCCAGGAATCAACAATAATAAAATCGGTTCCCTGAGGATCCAATCCAAGTTTACTTCTCAGATTCCAGTCGAAAGTTGTCTGGGTTGGCTGGTCATACTTTCTGTAGTACAGAACAGTATCCTGAAAAACTCCGTCATTATAAACAGGGACGGGATGATCCTTATCAAGTTCCAGAATATGTAGATTAGTATAACTTCTCATAAGTGTCCAAAGGCCGTTTCCGTTATAGGAATAACCGCTTGAACTTCTTTGTTCATACTGGAATCCCAGCTTCAATTCATTATTTCCAATATCGGCTGAAACATCAACCTTAAAAGAAACCTGTGAGCTTTTCCCAACACCATAGCTTGCCTGATTTCCACCGGGGGCTCCCCAAAGGCCGTAAACGCTTGGTGGTCCTTGTCCGTTCAAACGTCCACCCGATGATTGCAATTGTGTTGTATTTTGAAAACCTTCCGGAAACAATTCAAATATCTGGCGATTATAATTCGCAATTAACGGATTATAATTCTCCTGTTTAAAGGTTAGCAAAGTATCATAATCCCAACTGTTCAACAGCCAGACATTATTATACTGCTGACCGTCAATATCAACAGTTCCAAGCTCATAAGTAGGAGTTCTGAAGGTTTCAAAACTTCCAAGGTAGCCTATTTGAAAAATTTTATCTTTGTGGTCTGCATCCATTGTGCTCCCGCTCGTCTGCGTATAGTCTCCCTGAATACTATAATAAACATTCTTTATAACCGATTTACTTTCCGGGTCTGTCGGGAATCTTTGAATAAATCTTCCATAAACCCTCCAAGTATTTCCATAGGAAAGTGCATTTTTATCATAGTTGAACATTGATTGTCCGAAACTAAAATTACGTCCCTGATTAAAATTATACTGACCACCGATTGTCAGAGTTGTATTTTTAGAGGTTCTGACGTCAATTTTACCTGAAAGGTTTGCACCATACCTTGAAGAGTTGGGTGTATATTTAAGATGTTTCAGGTCGGAACTGCGGGTATATTCGGCATTTAAGAATGTACCGCTGGCTTGTCCGGAAGGCCTTAACGGATTTTCTTCAAGGCTTCTCAGATAATCATCCTTGGCAACTTCAACACCAAAAGCAGTAGGTCTGCCGTCTTTATTATAAAACAGGTCACCCGAAACAAAGAAACCGAGCAATGAAGTCTGTCCTTCTTTACCTTTGATTAAGGGACCCTGCACACTAAAACCAAGTCTGTTATGGCCGAAGGCATCCAGAAACTGTGATGTTTCCAGTTCGAGACCACCTCCGAAAGTACGGGACGGACCTTTTGTTGTTACATTGATAATACCGCCTCGGGCATCACCATACATAGCCGGAAGACCGCCGAGATAAACAGAGACCTCCTCAATGGCTTGTTGTGGGACACTGGCCGAACCAAGAACCCTCATACCGTCAATGTACATAATAGTACCATCGGAGCGGGCACCCCTGACGTTACTAACACCACCGTCGGCAGAATAAACACCCCCGACAGTAGCGGCAATAGCCCCGGCAGACCGGTTAGGCATCTTTTTGATCTCTTCGGCCGTGATATGGCCTCCTGACACTGTTTTGTCTTTATCAATAAGAGGAACCTTATAGTCGGTTACAACAATCTCTTCAAGATTGGTTGCCGACGATTCCATCTTAACGTCGTAAAACGTGATTTGGTCGGAGTTAATCACTACATCATTTGTAACAACTGTTTTGTAACCCATATAGGTTGCTTTCAGCGTGTACTTACCCGGAGGAATCGGTTTAATGGTATAATTACCGTCAAAATCGGAAGTTGTTCCTCCGACCTGAGTTCCACCGTTATCAAGAATGATGTTTGCAAAAGCAAGCGGCTCCTTGGTATCCTTATCAATAACCTTTCCTTTCAATGCACCTGACCCCGACTGGGCGAACAACGAAAGACCTGCCACTAAAAAAATCCCGAATGTTAAAAGTAGATGTCTTAACATACCATATAGTTTTATGTTTGATTATACTTTATTTAAAAAGGTGGTAAAGTTAAAAATAAAAAAATATATTATCCAAAACTTTTTCCCATTTATCTTATTTATTTTTAAATTTAAACTCATACTAAATATACGGAGCATGTAAAATCTCACTATAAATAACTGCTCTTTTCAAGTCAAAATCAATTAGTTGAGAGTTATTTTCTTCCTCTATTATAACCTCATTATACTTATTTTTATTACTATTATTTTTATCAACTATTTTTGTGTCCTCCCCGGCAATATTTGACAATTCATACTGCAAAAAGGGGGTTTGTTCATCAAAATTATCATCAGAGTTTGTTTCAAACTCATCATTATTTACATTTTCATCATAAGTTTCATAAACCGTTTCCGAAACTTCTGCTTCCGGTTGAACCAATTCACTAAACTGTTCTCCCAATAATAATTGTTCAAGCATTGAGGGTCGCCTTTTCTCGGTTACATCTCCCGCCTTTGAACTTTTACCCTTCTGTTTTTTGTTATACAGAGTAAAACCCAGCCATATCAATCCAATCAATAATGGTAAGTAATCTTTCATATATCTTAATTACAATTTAACCAGTTGTAATGAGGCTGTAAATATAATATAAAATTCTTCATCTGAAAGAGAAAATAAGTTAACGGTATAATAAAATCAGTTTTCGGTAAATAATTATCTGATTTTAGGCTAATTCTAATGAATTTAGAATGATTATAAATTACTGAGGATTTCAAGAACCTTTTCTCTTTTACGTCTCGAAACCGGGACTTCACTACCGTCAGCCATCAAAACAAATCCTCTTTCGGAGCGGGTAAAGTTTTTTACGTATTTCAGATTTATTAAATGAGACTTATGAATTCTCAGAAAATTATAGTCAGAAAGAATCTCTTCATTTTCCTTTAATGTTCTTGAAACAAGAATTCTTTTCCCGTCAATAAAGTGAAAGAACGTATAATAGTTTGATGATTCACAACGAACTATATTATTTATTTTAGCAACAAAAATTCTATTTGAAGTTGATAAAACTATATTCGGGTCGTTATCCGGTTTGTTGTAGTTATCAAGCAAAACATCAATATTCGGCTTAATATTATTCTGCTTTCCCCTTTCTTCAGCTTTTTTCACAGCTGTGATAAGGTCATCCGGGAAAATAGGTTTCAGAAGGTAGTCAAGAGCACTGAATTTTATTGCTTTTATTGCAAACTGATCATACGCAGTGGTAAATATCACATCAAAGTTATAATCTTTCAGTTGCTCAAGAAGTTTAAAGCCGCTTCCGTCCGGCATTTGGATATCAAGAAACACGATATCGGGCTTATTCCGAATTATTGCATCAATACCCGACTTTACTCCGTCAGCCTCGGCAACCACTTCAACATTTTTGCAATAAAGCTTAAGCAATCCGGATAGAGTTTCCCTTGATCTTTGTTCGTCTTCAACAATAACTGCTCTGAGCATAATAATTATTTTTTAAAACTTATTAACAATTGTATATATAATATAATGGTATAATTCCCATTTAAAAAGCTTCTCATTCTTCCATAAAATGAATAATAATTCTAACTTCCGTACCTGCCGGTTCATTTTTGTTGTTTGTCAAATCGAATATTCTAACCGAAAAATCATCCTTACTTTGTCTGTTAAGAATTTCAAGCCTGGCTTTTGTAATCAACATACCCCTTGAATTGTGCTTAATACCCGAATTTTTTGCTATTTCAGCAGCCATCTCTCTTCCAATACCGTTATCCTTTACTATGCACAACAAGGATTTATCCGAGTTCTTCTTTACTTCTATACTCAAGGTTCCAGTGCCTGGTAAATTGATTAATCCATGTATAATTGCATTTTCAACATAAGGTTGAATTATCATAGGTGGTATTTCAATAAATTCCTCATCAAGTTCAGAATCAACCTTTATAGTATAATCAAATTTATTACTGAAACGCAATTGCTCAAGTTCGATATAGTAGCGAATGGCAGCAAGTTCATCTTTCAGGGAAACATATTTACTTGTTGTGTTTGAAAGAATAACACGCATTAGTTGAGAGAATTTACCAAGATAGAAAACGGCATTTTCAATATCATTTTCAAGAATATAACTTTGAATTGAATTGAGTGAATTAAAAATAAAATGAGGGTTTATCTGAAGCCTGAGTGCTTTTTGTTCGAGATCAAATTTTTGTTTTTCAATGTTAAGCAGTCTGACTTCCATTTCGTGACGCCTTTTCAATCTTCTGGTTCTCCAATAAATTATTTTCCATATTGAATATGCCAGTAATAAAATGACAAAAAGTCTAAAATACCAGGTAGCCCACCAGGGGGGTTTTATCAGCAAGGTAAGTTTAATCCCTTTTTTATTCCAAACACCATCATTGTTTGACCCGGTAGCATAAAAAGTATATTTTCCGGGATGAACTTTTTTGTACTCTGCCCACCTGTTTTCCGCATCAGCCAAAATCCAGTCCTCGTCAATATTTTCAAGTTTGTACTTATATTTGTTCTTTGTTGGATTTGTAAAATCGAGTGCGGCTATTTCAAAAGAAAAATAATTATCGTCATAGTTTAAGCGAATTGTGTCACCGTCATAAAAGTCATCTGCAACAATTTCATTAAATTTTCTGAACATTGAAACAACAACAACGGGTTCAACAGGATTTATCTTAATTTTTCCGGGATCAAAGACATTATAACCGTTCATTCCACCGAAGTAAATAAGACCGTTTTTACTTTTTAATGCTGCTCCGAGATTAAACTCATTACTTTGCAATCCGTCTTTTACATCATAATTAACAAAACTGTTTTTTATCGGGTTAAATTTTGAAATTCCGTAATTAGTACTTATCCAAAGGTTATTATTATCATCTTCCAGGATTGCATAAACAATGTTATTCGGCAACCCGTTCTTTACCTTAAAAGTCTCAAATATTCCGGTTTTAGGGTTTAATCTGTTCAGACCTCCACCGGATGTACCAATCCAAATCATACCGGTATGATCTTCAAAAACACAAAAAACATTGTTGTTACTTAAACTGTTTTTGTTTTCAGGTTGATTAAAATATCTGATAAAAGTGTTGTTTTTTCTATCAAACCTGTTCAATCCGTCATCGGTTCCAATCCAAATATTATTATTTCCGTCTTTATAAAGAGCAATGATAATATTGTTACTTATGGTACTGGCATTATGCTTATCAAATTTATAAAGTGATTTGTGATTTGTATTGAGATTTATGGAATATAGCCCTTTACCGCTTCCTATCCATATTGTACTATCGGAATTATCCCAAAGCAACGCATTTATAATTCTTGCACCTATACTTTTTTGATACGGATCATAGTTGAAGGCTTTAAGTTTTTTTGTTTTTAGGAAATATCTGTATAAACCTTGCCCGTAAGTGCCGATCCAAATACAATTTAATTCGGGTGTATATAAAATTTTTCTCACATCAAAATCCGGCCGGCCATCAAAATCCGCAAGATGTTTATCAATAATGAAATATTTTCCGGTTTTAGGATTAAAGACATTAATATTTTCAGAAGTGCCAATCCATATCAGGCTGTCAGGAGTTTCGGCAAAGGACCAAACAATGTTATTACTAATGGAAGAATTATCATTAGTCTTACGATAACAATGTTTAAAATTATTTGTATATTTTCCAACCATATTAACCCCTTTAAAAGTACCGACCCAGATATTTCCCGTTTTATCTTCCGCAATCGAATATACTTTATTATTACTTAAACTTCCGGGTTCATTAAGCTTATTTTTAAAACTCCTAAAAGAATCGCTTTTCTTGTCTAAGAGATTCAATCCACCTGCTGCTGTTCCTATCCAAATATTTCCTTTCGAATCCTCGTAAATCACTCTTATCCAATTATCACTCAAACTTTTCGGGTTATTAGGATCATTGAAGTATTGTTTGACAATGCGCATTGACGAATCCAAAAGATTTAGTCCGTTACGTGTTCCCACCCAATAATAGCCATCCTTGTCTTGCAATACACATCGAACATTATTGTGGCTGATTGTAGTCGGATCACCGTCAATATGGTAATATCTTGTTGAGATTTCGGTTTTAGGATTAAATTTAACCAATCCGAAAGATGTGGAAATCCAGATGATACCATTCCTGTCTTCATAAAGGTCTAATATATAATTACTCCTGGGGCTTAAAAAGTCTTGTGATTTGGAAAAATAGGAATGGAACTTTCCGGTTTTCTTATCAAATCTGCTTAATCCGTTTGCAGTACCGATCCAGATCATACCGTCCTTTGATTGTATTATCGCATTTACCCTGTTATCAACAAGGCTGTTAATACTATCGGAATTATGAAAAAAGCGTGTGAAAGTTCCGGTTTTTCTGTCAAAACGGTTAAATCCCCTGTCTGTACCAATCCAAATTATTCCCTCGTCATCTTCGAGGAGCGAAAAGATAGTATGACTGCTTAAACCGTCTTCGATATTATAGGAAACAAAATTATATCCGTCATACCTGTTAAGGCCGTCCCAGGTACCGAACCACATATACCCTTGCTTATCCTGCAAAATAGAATAAACCCAGTTTTGTGACAATCCCTTTTCAAGTTTAATATTTTCAGATGCAAGGCGTTTGAACTTAATACCTCCCGGCTCCTGCGAAAACAGGTCAAATCCGGTAAAACCCCTGATAAGCAGAAACAATATTATTAATTTTAAAACATTTTTTTTCATAATTAACGGGCTACTTGCATTTCGAGCCTTTTTTCTTCTGTTTTTTATTATATTTTTTTGCGCGCTTTTTATGCTTTTTCATCCGCTTTTGAACATCCTTTGTCTGTAAATCGTAATGAGCTTTTATTTTTGCCTTTTGAGCTTTTTCCGCTTCCTTAGCATTTTTCTTTTGAGCTTTATATGCCTGTCTTTGCTTTTTTGTTTCCTCCGAACCTTTGCACCCTGCAAATACAATGGCGATAAAGAGAAAAAAGAATATTGTATATTTTTTCAAAATGCTCACGAAAACCCTGATTATCTTTATATAAACGAATAATAATAACAGTAAATCATCGTTTTAATGGTCGAAAATTACAAATAATTATTGTAATTTTGACAAATAATTTGTTTTAAAGGTGAAAAAATATCGGATAATATCAATAGTCATACTTTTATTTGCTGCTTTTTTATTAATGCCCTCTTGCGGCAAAGATGAGAAACAGCAGGGGATAATACCCAATGTTTATGTCAATTTCGAGCTTTATCCCAACTCCATAAATCCCATTCCGGTTAGTACGTGGATTTATGTAAACGATCAAGGATACAGGGGAATAATTGTTTACCGGTATGACCAAAACACATTTCTTGCCTACGAACGATGCTGTCCTTACGACCCTGAGAAATCCTGTGCCAGGGTAGAGGCTGACGAATCAAGTATTACGGCAGTTGATTCCTGTTGTATGTCAAGGTTTCTGTTAACAGACGGCAGCCCTTTCGACGGACCTGCAACCCTTCCGCTCAAACAATATCAGACATATTATGACGGTAATGTTCTAAGAGTTTACAACCAGCCGTAAAATAATTAAAAAGCCTCAAGGAAAGTAAAGAAGAAGAGCATTCTGTCTTTGGAGAATCCCACATCAAAACGCAGGTTAGTACGGCTGTTGCTGTCAACCATAAGTCGTAATCCGCCGCCTGCCGCCCAGTGGATACCGTTGAAAGTATATTTTCCGTAATCGGGAGCAACTTCCCCAAGTCCTCCGAAAACGACACCGCCCAATATCCAAACAAGCGGAAATCTTAGTTCCAGTTGACCATCAATGATAGTATGATCACGGTATCTCCCGAGATAGATGCCGCGCATCCTGTTATCGCCACCCATAAGAGCCAAAGACTGAACAGGAACATCGCCCATACGGCTTTCGGTATAAAGTTGACCCGCAATGGTAAGGAATTTAACCGGAGTGTAATACTTCCGGAAGTCAATAAGGAACATATTGTAGTCAAACTTGCTGCCAATCCAATTACCGTAATTCATATATTTCACAAAAAGATACAATCCCCGTCTGGCATTAAACCTGTTGTCGCGCGTTTCCAATGCAAAGTTGAGACCAATACCGGATTGGGTTCCTTCATTGGGCTCAAGGTCAATCTTCCCTTCATAATAAGTCGTATCATTGTATGTCAGGTTAAAATAATTGTTGTAATTATAATATATTCCGATGTACAACTTTGACGTAATATTGTACTCAAAACCCTGTGTAATATCAAGATTTGTCGAATTAACAAGACGTTCGTTTATTATTTCCGTCGTGTCGCCAAGACCGTAGTAGAAATCCGGAAAATCAAGGTAATAAATTTGAGAATGGCTTCTGTATTTGTTATGACCGAACATAAGGTCAATCTCGGTTCCTATCTTATATTGATGATTCAGGGTAAAATAGGCAAGGGAAGTAATTTGTGACGGCTGGATTGTTGTATCGTTTTTACCATGTGAACCTATTCTGAAACCGTTGTATTTCGTAAGTCCGAACATCCAGCTTGTTTCGGTTGAGTATGAGATGATAGGCAACGGAGAGTATTTCACAACCTTCTCCATAGTTTTATTAATCTTATCCAGTTTGCTCTTGAATCCGGTAGTGTCGCTTTTTACAACTGTTGCACTATCAGTTTGTTGCGCCTGTAATAAAACATGAACTTGAAAAATGATGATAATCAAAATCCATTTTATTAGTGCTAAGTGGGTTTTAATCATATTGTGATATAACATTTTATAAATTTATTCAATAGTATAAAAATTTATGATTAACCGTAAAAATTTCGGGTTTTTAAAAACCGGTCGGGTGTTGCAACCGGAATTATTGCATTTTTATAGTCTTTTATATTTCTTGTAAGAAGCAATTCCATTTTATTTTCAAGTGCCGTATAATGCTGGACAGCATCTTCAAAATCCTTAAATTTGGAATACAGTGCCTGTTTTATTATTTTTTGACCGGTACCAAGAAGTACTATTCTTTTTTCAAGAAAAATAAGTTTTTCTTTAGCCTTTACATTGGGAATTATTTTTGATAAAATGTAATAACTGTTTGTAAAAGAAGTAATTGATGTAAATAGTGCTAATTCTCCGGTTCGAGCCAATTGAAAAACCATTCTTACATCAGTTAAAAAAGGTTCTCTGTTAAGAAAAAGATCAAGAATAACATCAGTATCTAAAAATACTTTAATCATGTATATATTTATTAAAAAGACGGTCTGTCAGCAAATCATCAATGGTAACGGAATCCGGAATAGAAACCGTTCCGCTTACTTTTTGAAGTTCTTTATCCGTAACCTCCATTTTTGTTTCTTTATAGTTGTTTGTCAACTCCCTGAAATATGCTTCAACTAATTTTGAAAGGCTTGTTTTATTTCTCAAGGCATATTGCTTTGCCTTGTTAATTACTTCGTTATCAAGCCTTATTGTTAGTTTTGTATTCATTATACGTATATATTTATAAACATTTGCAAATGTACGTATTTTTTCAAAATATCAAAAATTTTTTATTGGAAAATAACAAGCTCTCCCGAATATTTCATAAAGGTTTCCGTTCCCGATTTTACTGTTGCTTTTATTTTATAGCTACCGTGTTGCTGTTCTTCATAATAAATTTCAAAAACAACCTCATTGGTAACAACGGGATTTATCACATTTAAAAATTTTACGGATTTGGCTTTTTTCATAAAAAGCTTATGTTGTAAACTCTTTTCGAGCAAATCCTTGATTATTCGAATCTGCACCACACCCGGGACAACCGGATTACCGGGAAAATGCCCTTCAAAAACAGGATGCTCCCTATTGAATGATATAGTTGCAACAATCAGGTTATCAGATAATTTCAACGACTCAATTTTATATATTGATTTTAATTCCATCCGTTATAATCTATCTGTTTAAAACTAATTTCAAATTTTATCATTTTATGTTTAAAAACAATTTCCTGCGGACCTTTGTTTCCGTAGTTATCCAAAATTACTGTCGTTCGTCCGAAAGTACATCCGCGTTGCCGGATTTTTACAGGCCCTGTTACTTCTTTCAAAAAGTAGTAGTCTTTCAAACCGTTTTCTTTAATTCTCAGTACATAATTTTCATCCTTTGCAAAATATTTAACCGCTGTTGATGCCTCGCCGGGGAAAAGAAGCCGGAAGTCGGAGCTAAGTTTTTTCACAACCGACTTTTTATTCATAAAATCGCTTGTGTAGTTTACCTTTGAACTTCCGTCATTCAAAAACTCAACCTCAAACAAACGCATTCCCGCTTCCGACAACAATGCCAGCTTATATGAGCCGCTTGCCGCAATATATTTAATGATCCCAAGAGATGTAAAAACATTTTTCCCGAAGGTTATCTTCACATTATACAATGATTTATCGAAATCGGGAGGAAAAACCGGTTTTAAAATACGGTGTACGGTAGCCTCTTTTTTATATCCTTGCCGGCGCAAACTACCACACGATTGAGTTATCAGCAAAAGACTACTCAGTATTAAAACGCTCGTCAGGAATCTCTTCATTTATCTTTTTGTTAATGAATTTTATAAGGGTATAATCGTCCGACAATTCAATTACTTTAAAATTCGTAACCGTATAATCTTTTTTACCGATAAAAAGTTCAATGGTATTGATATACTTCTTAAGCTCTTCCTGCTCCGGATGTAACCGTATGAAAAAAGAGTTGTCATCCTCATAAAACTCGGTTGAAAGATCGGGCATATTCAATATCTTTCCCTGTATTGAATTGATTATCAAATCATTTATCTCATTGAACATTTTACTTGATTCCAAATCAACCTTTATTTCGCTGTCGTCGCTTTTGATATGGAGTTTACCGTTGTTAATAATCAAAAGGTAGCTGTACGGGCTTATATATTCAAGGCGCAACATATCAGGCTTTTTGTAAAGAAGTATTCCTTTTGAAATAATTTTTTCGTCGAGAAAAGAAAGATTTTTCTCCTGAACAAACTCCGTATTAATGGAATTGGTTTTGGAAGCAACTTCATTTATCTTTTGCCTGATATAAGCCGTGTCGGCAACCTTTTTAAACCCGGGAGGTTGTGCCGCAGCAACAAATGAGGCAAGAAGAAAAACCATAAGAGGAAATAAACCTTTTTGCATAATTTAAACTCATAAATTTTAGCAAAAGTAGGTAAATAAACAATCTGTATGTTCTACTTACTCCAAATTCTATCCGTTGTATTTCCGTGGCAACTATAACATTCTCCGGTTGTAATTGCAAAACTCATGAATTGAGAATCTCCGTTTTTACCGGTTACACTTGGAAAAAGACCGTCACCGAAATCCGGATTTTCCGTTGTATAAAAGTTACCCAATACATCAACCTCTATGCTTTTTTTTAATGTTCCCTCCCCGTTGGCTTTTGTATAAAGCTTAATTGTAGCATTGGAATAGGGATTGACTTTTGAAGTATCATATACACTTCCTGCAATAGTAAACCACCCTTCGCCTTCACCACCGGAAGTATGACAACTCATACAATTTTGCCCGTTATTATGACTCTCATTTGTGTTATAATGACTTATTTTTGTTTCATTTTCGCTTTCCTTCTTTTCGCAAGAGCTAAAAATTACGGAAATACCAAGAAAAAAACTTATAACGACTATTATTCTTTTATTCATACATTTGTTTACAACAAAAAATTAATTTTGTTCAATTTGGAATTTGCCGTAAAACCAATGCCAAACAGGAATATTAAACTATCAGCCCCTCCAAACCGACAATCTCCATTCCCTTATTTTTTATAATCTCAATTGACTTTTCAAGTAATTCTACCGTTTGGGGAACCGTATCATGAAATAAAAGAATATCGCCGTCGGCTACTTTGGTTTCTATTTTTTTCAATATCCGCTCTTTATCTTTTACCGTATCAAAAGTCCTTAAACTCCAGCCTATTACAGTATGTCCGGTTTTTTTTAAAGCTCCGGCAAGAAACGGATTTGTTACACCGAAAGGAGGACGGAAAAAAACTACATTTTTACCGGTTATTTCTTTGATGAGCCTATCCGTTTTTTCAATTTCCCCAGCCATTCTGCCGGGCAGATAAAAATCGAAAAAAACAGAATGAGACCAGGAATGATTTCCTATAGTATGACCTTTATCGCTTATCATTTTCAGGATATCCCTGTTTTGTTCAATCTTTTCGCCAATACAAAAAAAGGTAGCCTTAATATTATGTTTTTCAAGTATCTCCAAAATTTGGGGAGTTATATTTCTGTCGGGACCGTCATCAAAAGTAAGAGTGACCGTTGCCTTTTCCCTGCTTCCGTTGTTTACGGCTTTTATAAAAAAATTCATTTGAATGCGTGCGGAGGCTGTGGCAAGCAACGAAACGAAGAAAAGTGTTATGATGGAAATAATAACAATACCTGCCGTTGACGACAGTGCACCGGAGATAATAAAGATGAGGAGCACGGTGAGGTATGCTATCAATGTATTGTTATGATTTAACATTTCGACAAAACGGTAAAAGAGTGATTCCTGTTAAAACGCTGTTGATATATCAAAACATTTCCGATTTCTTTTCGAGAAACGCTTTTCAATGCAATTGTGCCGGGTATCTCCCTGGTTTTCAAAATACGGGCTGCAAGAAGCATCGCAAAAGACGATGAAGTTTCATATTCTCCGCAAAGATGTTTGTACCAAGCTAATGAAGCATTTTTAAACATTTCCATAACAGGTTTATAAACAAAATCTTCTTCAACATTACCGTTGGTTCCAAGCAGGACAACATCAACGTCGTCCGGTGTTAACTTCACGGAATTGAGAAAAGCGGTTACCGTCTCATTAAAATCCAAGGAGAGTTTAAAGATTGTTTCGGTATTTTTTACTTCGGCATAGGTATTTGCGGATTTTTCGGAAGCAAGATCAAAAAACAACGCACCCTCACCTGCAATGGCTCCTTTTGAGGAGCTGTTTTCCAACAGTTTATCATTAGTCACACCCTCTTTCCAAAACTCCACATTTTTCTTCAATTCGTAATTTGTTTCGGTTATCTCCTCAATTCCGCCCAGCAGTATATTTTTATATTCTCCCGTGTTTATTTTCAGAAAGGTATCGAGCAGAGCCTGTTCAAATGCCGAATTTTTATGGACATAGGTCATATTATAGTTGTGACATCCCGTTTCGATGGCAACCCTTGCGGCAACGGCATTATGAGTTGATTGTATGAATGGTGTGGGATTCAATAAATTTTCATTATCATCCGTCAGATTGTCAAGGAACTTATCGGTATCCTCCACAGCCCCGAGACCTGTTGCGGTAATTATGGCATCGGGCTTTTCAATCCCGGCATCTTTCATACACATCAGAGCCGAGGTAAGCCCCATTTTTATAAACTTGCTCATTCGGCGCAAAGGAACGGGTTTGATGAATTGTCTGTACTCAGGTTCGACAACTGTCATTCGTCCCGGTACAAAAATTTTCATCTCTTTCAAAAAATCCTCCGAAGGATAAACCCCTTGCGGTGTAATAGCTCCTATTCCATTGATATACACACTCATACGGCAGAGAATATTATTGATGAATCGTTACCGCCGAATCCGAAAGAATTGGACAGTACATTTTTCAGTTTTACATTTTGTAAGAGTTTGGTTACGGGAGTTACCGGAATTTCGTCCATGGGCTCCATAAAGTTAAGATTTGGAAAGATAGTGTCATTGAGCATAGCAAGAATGGAAAAAACCGACTCAGTAGCTCCTGCGGCACCGAGGGTATGCCCCGTAAAAGGTTTTGTGGAGCTAAAAGCCGGAATACTTTCGCCGAAAACCCTTTTTATGGCAATGGCTTCGGTCATATCGTTGTTGTGTGTTCCCGTACCGTGTGCATTGATATAATCAATTTCTCCGGGCCCAAGGTTGCTTTTTTCAAGGGCTTTTTTCATTGAAAGATACGGGCCTTCACCGTTTTCGGAGGAAGCCGTCTGGTGAAAAGCATCGTTGGCATTGGCATAGCCTTTAAGTTCACAAAGTATTTTGTCTTCCCTGCCTTTTACAGCCTCCGCAGATTCCAGCACAAGATAAGCCGCACCTTCACCGAGGTTGAGACCGTTGCGGTTTCGGTCGAAGGGTTTGTTATGCTCTTTGTCAAGTATCATCAGAGAGTTAAAACCATTGACAGTGAACTTCGACAGGGCATCCGTTCCACCGGCAACAAACCTGCTCAGCAAACCGTTTTTTATCATTTCCGCACCAGTCATAATAGAGTTTACTGAAGATGAGCAGGCTGTACTTATTGTGGAAACAAATCCCGAAATACCAAGCATACCGGCTATTTTTTCAGTGCTGTCGCCGCAGACGTGCGAAATTATAAAATTGCGGTTTTCGGGGGTGATGTTTCTGTAAAGCAACTCCGTTCTGTCCATACCACCGACCGTTGTAGCGGATACGATTCCTGCGCTTTGCAATTCATTATGCGTTAATCCGGCATTGTCAACGGCTTCTTTTGCAGCTATCATTCCAAGAAGTGCCGTGCGTGAAAAATCTTCTCCTATTTTAATGTTCAGGAGTCCGGCAAGTTGTGAGTTATCAAGTTTTATTTCGCCGCAAGGCAATGTATTCCT
>JALSSR010000057.1 GCA_026984135.1 Bacteroidales bacterium | reverse complement strand
AGATAGATATCAGACTGTACTCGATTATTTATCAAGCTATTGAAGATGTTAAAGATGCTATCCTTGGAATGCTTGCTCCTAAAATGGAGGAGAAAATCGTTTGTAATGTGGAAATAAGAGAGATATTTAAGATTTCAAAGGTTGGTACTATTGCAGGTTGTATGGTTCTTGACGGTACAATAACACGAAATACGAAAGTAAGAGTTATTCGTGACGGAATAGTTGTTTATTCCGGTCGCTTAGGCTCATTAAAACGATTTAAAGATGACGTGAAAGAGGTTAAGGCGGGGTATGAATGTGGCCTGAATATTGAAAATTTCAACGATATTAAAGTTGGTGATATTGTTGAAGGATATGAAGAGGTTGAAGTGAAGCGTCAACTTTAATTTACAGTTACTGTAACAGATAAATTTTTAATTCCTGAAAAATGAAAAAGTATTCTGTAATTATCGGTTCCGGAAACTATATTCCGACGGTTGTTGTTAAGAATGAAGATTTTTTGAAAAATGATTTTTATGACTCCTCAGGAGTTAAGTTTGATATTCCCAATGAGGAGATAATCGGTAAATTTGAAAAAATTACCGGAATCAAAGAGCGAAGACATGTTACTGATGATTTGGTTACATCTCAAATATCAACATTTGCCGCAGAGGATGCACTGAATTCATCAGGTGTTGATAAGGAAACCCTTGATTATATTATTGTTGCTCATAACTTTGGTGATGTACATAAAGGAACTACAATTCCTGATTTTGTACCAAGTATTGCAGCAAGGGTTAAAAGAAACCTGAGTATTGAGAATCCTTTTACCGTAGCTTTTGATATTCCTTTCGGATGCCCGGGATGGGTGCAGGGTTCTATACTGGCCGATTACTTTATTAAATCGGGTGATGCAAAAAGGGTTATGGTTATTGGCTCCGATACTCTTTCGCGTATTTCAGATCCTTACGACCGTGATTCTATGATATATGCCGACGGTGCCGGTGCGGTGATTTTTGAGGCGGTTGATAGTGATGAACCTGTTGGTATTTTGTCGCATATGACAAGGTCCGATACTTTAAATCATGCCAAATTAATGTGGATGGCCGAGTCTTTTAATAAGGACTACAAAGAGAAAGACCTGTTTATTAAGATGAACGGACACCGGTTATATGATTATGCCCTCACCAATGTTCCTCCTTTGGTGAAAGCAACAATCGAAAAGGCAGGGCTGACTTTGAAGGATATTAATAAAGTCTTTATCCATCAGGCTAACGAAAAAATGGATGTGGAAATGCTTAAAAGGCTTTTTAAACTTTATGGTGAACAGCAAGTTGATTTCGGTGTTATGCCTATGACAATCAGCTGGCTTGGAAATAGCTCGGTTGCCACCGTGCCTACAATATACGACCTTGTTGTCAAAGGTAAAATGGAAGGGCATAAATTCAGTAAAGGTGATAATGCTGTCTTTGTCTCGGTCGGTGCCGGTATGAATATCAATACATTTGCCTACAGGGAAGTGTAACTTGATTATTTTTCAGATTATTTCTTTTTCATCCATACATCAGCAGGAAGTTTCTTTAATCCGAGCATTCTGAAGACGAAAGCATTCATTACAAGTTTCCCGCCACGATAAACAGGAATGGTATCGGCCGGTTCAATACGTTTAAAATACTCTTTATAAACGGAATCGGCGTGATTGAAATCATGACTGGTTGTAATGTAATAAGCATTCATTCCCAAATGGAAGCCACCTCTTTTTTTGTTAATGGTTGCGTATTTATGAATATTGTACAGCGATCCGATGCCGAGAACATTTATATGGTTGGGGCGGGCAACATAATAGTCAATATTTGCCAAAGGAAACCATCTGTATGAAATTATCACCGCATTGCTATCCATATTTCCGTTTTTTAAATCCTGTCTGTATAGTTTTGTGAATCCTTCTCCAATCTGTTTCCAGCCGAAAATGTCAAGTGAGATATCCTTACTCCCAATTTGGGAATTTTTTACATATTTGGGATTCTGGTTCCAAATCAGGCCATAATTGATTTGAGAATAACCCGCAATAAGCACGATAATGAGCAGGTTTACTGCAAATTTCAGAGGTTTTGGAAACAAAATGTTTTTATTCTTTACCGTATCTGAGATAAATGGCGCAGCAATGAATATCAGAGTAGTGTAACCGGGACCTGTCCAATGTGGCAATGTCCTCCTGAAAAATGAAAAGAAAATGAAGGTTGCAATAAGAGGAAGACCGGTAAATGCAATGACTCTAAAGTATTCCTTTGATATAAACCGCCTTTTTTTAAATAGAAAAGCCCATAATGAAATAATAATTATTATGAAATTTACCGGATTATTATAAAAAAATTCACCAACTATCTCCATCAGAAAATAATCGGGGCGGAGTCCCGAATCAAGCAGATTTACCCTGCCACCCTGATATCCCAGGCTGATAAAGTCGTTCTCTATATTCCAGTAAATCACAGGTGTAAACAGAATCGCGGATATTATAACGGAAAAATAGAGTGATGGTCTTTTTAGCCATATCCGGTTATACAAAACAATATAGCCAACTATGGCAACCCATAAATAAACAGATGTGTATTTCGACAACATCCCAAGTCCGATCATAACTCCTGTAAGTAGCATTTTCCGGTCATCACTTTTTGCAATATCTGTTTTCGCAATAATATCAATGGAAAGAGATACTGTCAAAAGCCAGAAAAGCATTTGAGGTGTGTCGGGAAGAATGAAAATGCCTGTAATAACAAATGCGTAGATTGAGGATGTGTATAACAAGGCAGCGTAAAAACCTGTTTGCTCATCCTTGATTTTTTTCCCAATTCCGAAAGCAAGAAATGTATTAACAGATCCGAAAATAACCGAGGAAAAGCGGATAAAGAATTCGCTGTCAATTTTTAAGTTTAACGTAAATAGTTGAATTACAAGACCAACCATAGGAGGATGGTCAAAATGGCTAAAGTCAGGATAAAGTGCATATAAATAATAATAAACTTCATCGTTGCCGAATTCCAGAGTAGCAGCAAGAAAAGCTCTGACGAGAGTTGATACTCCGATGAGAATAAAGAGTAGCTGTCTTATTTTTTTATTATCAGGCATTTACTGCTTCTTTTGTCTTGATTTTCTTCTTTTAAACAGAATGATATTTACAAAAATGAATATTAATGTTGAAAACCCGAGAATCCTTAACAACCAGGTTTTATAAATATTCACCGACGGCACCGGAATATGTGACGGAGCTTCACCCGAATATCTGCAAACCGGGTTAAGATAATAAGCCGAATGATCGGGAAACTCTATCTCAATCCTAATGTAAGTGTCGTCTGCTTTGAATTTGTAAGTTGCAGAGTTGCTGTTTTTTATAACCTTTTTAACAGTAGCATTTTGCCCCACAAATCTAATCTCTTTTGCCACCGAATCAATACTGACAAATATTGTGTCATTGTTCAGATTAACGGATTTAATAACAGGTAATACGCTAATTCTCTTAATCTTATCCTCAAAGGATTCTCCTAATGGTCTGTAAATACGGGCACCGAATGACCTTCCTTGCTTTAAAGCCGCTATGATATCATTTTTGTTTGTTGTGGGAGAATTGATAAAGGTACAATGATGACCTATTTCATCGGGATTGAAAATATCATGTGCATCATCATCTCCCAGAATTGTTACATAGTTGCCATTGGAAAGGGCTGTATCCCAATGATCTATGGAAAATCTGTAATTGTTAAGCACTTCAATACCATCATAGTTGGTGAGATACTTCATATCTGAAACATCATAACCGTTTCTTAAAAGGGGATGTGCAATATAAACAAGTTCATTATCCTTCCTGAGCAGATTTAGTATGTGTTGTTTGTTACTTAAAGTTTGAAATATAGGATAGTCGCGCCATAAAACCGATTTTGCTCCAACAAGAACATGATGATTTTTGTGGATGCCGTAACCATGCTCATAAACAGGAATGTAGAAAGGTTCATTCTCTTTATATCTGTTTATTTTCTGGTAATCCGATGTGGCAATGATATCATATCCAAGACTTTTGTAGGTTCTGAATATCATTTCATTGGAGTTTTGGCTTCCCGATGTTATTCCTCCCCAGGCACGCGACTGTATCTGAAAATTTGCTTTTCTCCAGTCTTTACTTTTAATATCTTTGTAGGGATTGTAGATTTTGTCTCCGGAGAATTCCTTGCCGTGTTTGAAATCATATACCGGGCAGGTTATATATTGTAAAATAATTAACAGTAAAATAGCCGCCGGAATGTAAAGTAACAGCTTGATTACAAATTTTATAATGCCTTTTAAGCTTTGCATACATGTTTATATTTAATGGCTGCAAAGATAGTAAATTATACATGGATAAGACAGTATCAATAATTCGAGGATTGATGATGCCTTTTTTCTAAAAATGGGAAATTTTTTATTTGTTACAATCCGGGATTTCTCTTTTTCCATAATTCTTGCTGACTAAAAAATATGAAACAAATAGTTGTAATTGTTCGTATTACAAAAATAAAACAATGCCTGAAATGTACATAAATAATTGTAATACAGTGATTAGTGAGAAGGTAGTATTGTTCCAATCGGGTAAATTATTCTTAGTAATAGGGTAATTGTTAAAAAAAAGTTTTATTCTCATTTTGGGAATATATTAGAAAATGTAGTAGATTTGAGCGTAATTTGAAAAACTATATATGAGTTCGTTTAAAATATTTGTTGTAGAGGATGATCCGTTATACGGTGAAATGTTGAAGTATCACCTGTCATTGAATCCTGATAATGAGGTAATAAGGTTTGAGTCGGGATCTGAATGCCTGAAAAATCTTTATAAAGGACCTTCATTAGTGTCACTTGATTTTTCTCTTCCCGATATGTCCGGATTTGATGTGATTAAAAAGATCAAAGATTATAATCCGGATATTCCGATTGTTATTGTTTCGGGGCAGGAAGATGTTGCAACTGCCGTAAAACTGTTGAAGAGCGGGGCATACGACTATTTTGTGAAGGATGAGGATACAAAGGACAGACTTTGGAATACATTAAAAAATATTAAGGAGAGGCTGAAATTAAAGGAGGAAATTGACGAACTTAAAGAAGAGATAGGTAAGAAATATGAGTTTAAAAAGATAATAAAGGGTAACAGTCCGGCTATTAGGCAGATATTCAGTCTTATAGAGAAGGCAACACGATCCAATATAACTGTATCTTTGTATGGTGAAACAGGGACAGGTAAAGAGGTTGTTGCAAAGGCAATTCATTATAATTCCCAGAGATCAAAATATTCATTTGTGCCGGTAAATGTTACGGCCATACCGAGTGAACTGATCGAGAGCGAGATGTTCGGGTACGAAAAGGGTGCTTTCACAGGTGCTAATACTCGTAAGATCGGTAAGTTTGAACTTGCAAATAAGGGGACTATCTTTCTTGATGAGATAGGAGAAATGGATATCAATATGCAGGCTAAACTGCTGAGAGTGTTGCAGGAAAAGGAACTTACAAGAATTGGCGGAAACAAAGCCATTAAATTTGATGCAAGGGTTATTGTTGCTACTAACAAAAATCTTGCTAAGGAAGTTGAAAAAGGAAATTTCAGGGAAGACCTGTATTACAGGTTGTTGGGTTTGCCGATAGAAATACCGCCATTGAGATTCAGAGGCAGTGATATACTGATCCTGGCCAAGTTTTTTGTTGATGAATTCTGTAAGGAGAATAAAATGGATAAGTTGCAAATTTCATCAAAAGCTCAGGAAAAATTGATGAAGTATCCGTTTCCGGGTAATGTGAGAGAATTGAAAGCCGTAATGGAATTGTCCTGTGTTTTGACAAATACAGATACTATCGAAGAGGATCATATATCATTCAACTCAACAAATGCAAAGAGCGACTTCCTTCTGGAAGAGGATACATTACAGGGATATGTGAAAAAAATAGTTAAATATTATCTGCAAAAATATAATAATAATGTAATGGTAGTTGCTAAAAAACTTGATATTGGAAAGTCAACTATTTATAGAATGCTGAAAAATAATGAAATTTAATGCTTGCAATTAACCGTTTTTGGATAAAAATATTCCATAATTTATCATTTTAACAATGGCTATTTTCAAATAGGGAAAGTTGTTTTAAGAGAAAAATGTGTAATATGTTGAATATAAGCAAAATAAATCTATGGTATAAAAGTTGTAAACCCTATTTTGAGTTTTTAATGTATATGGTTTTTTAAATTAATAATAATCAACAAAACACCTTTTTTAACAAATAAATTTTGAAATAAATGGAATCAAATAAACTTTTCGATCTTACAAACCTTGACGAGATGCTGGGTGGTGACAGGCAAGCAATGCTTCAAATGGTAAAAATATTTTTACAGGCAACACCGGAAAGTCTGACGGAATTAAATAACTGTTTTAAAAAAGATGACCTTGACGGTGTTAGTAAACTTGCGCATAAGCTTAAGTCTTCAATAGATATTTTTGCAATTTCCGAAATCAAGAATGATATCCGCAGACTTGAAAATCTTGCCCGTGAAAATGTTAATGTTGAGGAAATTCCCGGTCTGATGGAGAAAGTTAACAGCGTTCTTAATGAGGCTATTAACCAGGTAAGACTCGAAAAGGAAGTACTGCAGAAAGAATTACTTGCAATTTAATATAGTTGGTAAAACTTTTTTAAATCTCTGTGGATTTTAACAATCTCTTCTTATAAGATAAAAAAAATACCCTGATGGAAATCAGGGTATTTTTTTAATCCGCTTAAGAAACACTTTTATAAAGGAATATTACCATGTTTTTTCGGGGGATGTGACAAAGCCTTATTTTGTGTCATCTCAAGTGCCTGAATAATCTTATATCTTGTTTGTTTTGGATATATTATTTCGTCAATATAACCGAGAGCGGCAGCTTTATACGGACTTGCAAAAGTGTTTTTATAATCTTCAACAGCTTTCTTCTTTTCTTCGTCGGAAAGTTTGTTCCTGAAAATGATATTCACTGCACCGTCGGGTCCCATAACTGCAATTTCGGAAGTAGGATATGCATAATTGACATCGGCACCAATGTGCTTGCTCGACATCACATCATAAGCACCTCCGTAGGCTTTTCTGGTAATGATAGTGATTTTGGGAACCGTTGCTTCGGCAAAAGCGTAAAGCAATTTTGCACCATGCTTGATTATGCCGCCATATTCCTGTGTCGTCCCGGGCAGAAAACCGGGAACATCAACAAAAGTGACAAGAGGGATGTTAAAAGCATCACAAAAACGAACAAACCGTGCAGCTTTCGTTGATGAATTAATATCAAGCACTCCTGCAAGATTGGCCGGTTGGTTGGCAACTATTCCTACCGGTCTTCCGGCAAAGCGTGCAAAACCGATAACCATATTCTGGGCATAATAGGGAGCTACTTCAAGAAAGTTCCCTTCATCAATCACCGTAAGGATAATATCTTTTATGTCATAAGGTTTGTTCGGGTCGTCGGGGACTACGGTTTGTAATTTCTCATCTTCCCTGTGCGGGTCGTCGGTACAAGCCTTTATCGGCGGATCTTCAAGATTGTTTGAAGGCAGGAAGCTGAAAAGCTCTCTGAGCATCATCATAGCTTGCTCATCATCTTCGGCAATGAAATGAGCAACACCGCTTTTGGAGTTGTGAGTCATAGCTCCCCCGAGGTCTTCTTTTGTTACCTCTTCGTGTGTTACTGTTTTTATAACATCAGGACCTGTAACAAACATATAGCTTGTCTTTTTAACCATCAGAATAAAGTCCGTGATGGCCGGAGAATAAACCGCACCACCGGCACAAGGTCCGAGTACAGCGGATATCTGAGGGATAACTCCGGAAGATGTTGTGTTACGGTAAAAAATATCCGCATATCCTGCAAGGCTTTCAACTCCTTCCTGAATACGTGCTCCGCCGGAGTCATTCAGCCCTATGACAGGTGCTCCCATCTTAATGGCCATGTCCATTATCTTTATGATCTTGTCGGCATTGGCACGGCTAAGCGTCCCGCCAAATACCGTGAAATCCTGGGCAAAGACATAAACAAGCCTTCCGTCAATTTTTCCGTATCCGGCAACAACTCCGTCACCCATTATTTTGTTTTTGTCGATTCCGAAATCATGTGCTCGATGAGTAACAAACTTGTCAACCTCAACGAATGTTTCCGGATCAAGCAGGTCGTTTATTCTTTCACGTGCAGTTTTTCGTCCTGCGTTATGTTGTCTCTCAATTCTTTCAACACCTCCTCCAAGCTCGGCTATTTTATTTTTTTCCTCAAATGCTTTAAACTTATCTTCTAATGACATAATATTGTGTTTTAGTCGTTATTATTTCCATTTATTTTATTCAATGATGATCAGCGGTTGGTTGCCGTCTATTGTATCTCCGTCTTTGACAAGCACATCGGTAACTACTCTGTCTTTCTTGACCTTGTATTCACTTTCCATTTTCATTGCCGATATAATGATCACCGTGTCACCGGCTTTGACTTTGTCACCTTTTTTTACCAATACCTTCACAACCTTGCCGGGCATTGGTGACGAAATTGTCGAATCATCATCCATATCATCACTTCCTCTGCTTTTCATATATTTTGCTTCCGCATCAAGTATGTCAATGTCGTAGGAGTTGTACAAAGTGTTAATTGTATAGGTTTTGGGCTTTTGCCCGGGAATTAATTCCACGTTATATGATTTATTGTTGTATAAAATGGAATATACTCCCTTTTCAACCTCTACCAGGTCAACTTCAAATTCTCTTCCGTCAACTGAAATTTTGTAAATGTTGCCGTTTTGATTTATCAGGTTGACAACTGAAGAGTTTCCGTCAATATTTATCTCTAATGACATAATTTCGGTTTTTTATTATAATCTTGTTATGTTTTTCTTTCTTCCAAATATTTTCCAATTGCTGTTGAGATTGCTCGGATGTATCCTGTCTTTCACCTCTTTAAGCCTGTTTTGATAATCAATGAAGGCGGCAATTATAGCAATATCTTTACAATCTCCGTCACATTTGTCCTCTTCCATCAGGGCATCTTTGTTTTTCTCAATAAACTGAGTGTTGTACTTACCTTGAACAAAGTCGGGTGTGTTCATTATTTTCTCAAGGAACTTGATGCCGGTTTTAACTCCGGTAATTTTATAAGCATACAATGCACGTTTCATCCTTTGAATTGCCTCATCCCTGTCTTTTCCCCAGGCTATCAGTTTTGAGATCAGCGGGTCGTAATAGATCGGGATTTCGTAGCCTTCATAAACATAGCCGTCGTGTCTTACTCCTAATCCGAGAGGTTCGGTAATGTGCTGAATTGTACCGGGGCTTGGCATAAAGTTATTGTCGGGATCTTCAGCGTAGATCCGGCATTCTATAGCATGTCCTGTTTGTGATAGTTCCTCCTGTTTATATGATAATTCCATCCCGTCGGCAATTCTGATCTGCTCTTTTACAAGGTCAATTCCCACAACTCTTTCTGTAATGGGATGTTCAACCTGCAAACGGGTATTCATCTCAAGAAAGTAATAGTTCAGATCGTCATCCATAATAAATTCTACGGTTCCGGCACCCTGATAATTTGCTGCCAATGTAGCAGCTACGGCTGTTTCACCCATCTTTTTTCTTACTTCCGGCGTCATTAACGGACTTGGGGTTTCTTCCACCACTTTCTGATGTCGCCTTTGCACCGAACATTCCCTTTCAAAAAGATGGATCGCATTGCCATGACTATCAGCCAATACCTGAAACTCAATATGATGCGGCGATGAGATAAATTTCTCAACATAAACGGCATCATCACCGAAAGCAGCCATTGATTCCGATTTTGCGGCTCTTAAAGACGGAAGGATATCTTCCTCTTTGGTTACCAGTCTCATACCTTTTCCGCCTCCACCGGCAGAAGCTTTTAGCATAACCGGCAAACCGACTTCTTGAATTACTTTCAGGGCATCTTCTTCGGAAGTAAGCGGGTCGGTGGTGCCCGGCACAACGGGAACATCTGCAGCAATCATTGTACGACGGGCAGTTATCTTGTCTCCCATCTTTTTTATTGAAGCCGACGAAGGTCCGATAAATATTATTCCCTCCTGTTTGCAACGATCTGAGAACTCGGCATTTTCGGATAAAAATCCATATCCCGGATGAATGGCATCCGCACCGCTTTTTTTTGCAGCTTCGATGATATTATCAATGACAAGATAACTTTCGTTCGACGGCGAAGGCCCGATGTGATATGCCTCATCTGCATAACGTACATGCATAGCCTTACGGTCGGCATCAGAATAGACAGCCACGGATAAAATACCCATTTCTCGGCAAGTCCTCATTACACGAATGGCAATCTCTCCACGGTTGGCTACTAATACTTTTTTTATCATAAAATATAGATTATTGTTTTCGATTTGATGTGACAATTAGAGTGTTCATTATTATTGACATAATTTTCCTCTTATTTAGAATGCGCAAAAATAACATTATTTTTTTTAATGTCAATCGAATGTTATTAACATGAAAGTGAGATGCACGTTATTATTAGAATAATTGGCTTTAGAACGGGTTAATTTATTGAATCAGCTTCAAAACTATTTTATTGACAGATAAATTTATAATGTAAACTCCTTCCGGCTGGATGCTAAAATCTGTTATGCTGTTTTTTTTGTGAATATCTATGTTAATTACTTATTTTTTTATCAGTGAGCCTGCATAATCATTTTATATAATTTCGGTACCTTTAAAGGTTACTTAATGGCACTGAATTATATCTGGATAGCATTTTTTGTAATTGCCTTTGTGGTAGGGCTTATCAGGCTTCTGTTTTTCGGGGATACGGAGGTGTTTCAGAATATGGTCAACGGCACTTTCGACTCGGCAAAGACAGGTTTTGAGATTTCCTTGGGTCTTACCGGAGTTTTAACATTGTGGCTCGGGCTTATGAAAGTGGGGGAGAAAGGAGGAGTGGTGAAGATATTTTCGAGACTGGTAGGCCCGTTTTTTGCCAAACTTTTTCCGGGAGTGCCAAAGGACTCACCTGCTGTCGGTTCTATGATGATGAACATCTCGGCAAATATGCTGGGGCTTGACAATGCTGCTACACCTATGGGGCTGAAAGCAATGCAGGAACTGCAGGATGTTAACCGGGAAAAAGATGTGGCTTCCGATGCTCAAATAATGTTCCTTGTATTGAATACTTCCGGACTCACCATAATACCCATAAGTGTTATGGTTTACAGGGCTCAGCTTGGAGCTTCCAATCCTTCAGATATTTTTATTCCCATATTGCTTGCAACTTTTTTTTCCACACTTGCGGGCTTGATCAGTGTGGCAATTTATCAAAAAATAAATCTTTTTAATAAGGTCGTGCTTGCTTATCTCGGTGGACTTACTGCCTTTATTGCCGGGATTATTTGGTACTTTTCCACTTTGCCAAAGGAGGATATTACAGTAATATCTTCGGTGGCAAGTAATTTAATATTGTTTTCCGTTATAATATCATTCATTTTGCTTGCCGTACGTAAGAGAGTCAATGTTTACGAAACTTTTATCGAGGGAGCGAAGGAGGGTTTCTCGGTAGCTGTTAAGATAATTCCGTTCCTTGTTGCCATTCTTGTAGCCATTGGTGTTTTCAGGGCATCGGGTGCAATGGATTTCCTTATTGACGGTGCCAAACATCTTTTTGCCGCAATGGGTGTTAATACCGACTTCATAGAGGCTCTTCCCACGGCACTTATGAAGCCGTTGAGCGGTAGTGGCGCCAGAGGGATGATGGTTGACGTAATGAGAACTTATGGTGCCGACTCATTTGTGGGGAGGGTTGCTTCGACGGTTCAGGGTGCAACGGACACAACATTTTATATTATTGCCGTCTATTTCGGTTCCGTAGGTATAAAAAATACCCGTTATGCAGTTACCTGCGGTCTTATAGCTGATTTTACGGGAATAATAGCCGCTATCTTAATGTCATACCTTTTCTTTCATTAGGTCTTTTCGAGTTTTCGCGATGAACAAAGCAGCTACACATTGAGCGGAGTCGAAATGTGCCCCCCAAATCTTATTTTACAATCTTTCCGGAATATAATATTTCATTCTCATCCGATAGTTGAATAAAATAAAGTCCGGGTTTGAGGGTTTTGGTATTGATTATTGTGGGACTGACGGATTCTGAAGAAATGGTTTTTTCTTGCGAAAAAACTATTTTTCCCGAGATATCAATTATTCTTGCCTTAAGTACCCTTTTATTAAAGTTTTTGAATTCAATGGAAATTTTATCTGAAAACGGATTCGGATAAATGTTGAAAACTTTAATGTTAGTTTGGTTGGGCTTGCTTCCTACGGTTTGTATCCATTCCCATTCCTCAAAAAACTGTGTTGACCCGGTGAGAAAAGGAGCCGGTGGCCATTCGTCATTATTGATTGTGTAATCTCCGTTTTCGGCATTAAAAAAGATGATGTAGCAGGGATGTGCCCAAAAGGCAACAGGCATAAGATCAACGAAGAAAACCCAGTTTTCTTCATAAGGTGCTAGGTAATACTCCACCATTCCTTCAAGCCATAATGTATCGCCCTGATACATCTTTTCATATTTTGAAAAAAGATGATGTATTTCGAGCGAATCAATACCAACAACATCATTTGCGATTGTGTTTATAGCATCATATTGTGTTACCTGAGCTTTAATTGTGGATGAGATTAAAACGAAAGAAAAAACAAATAGAAATGGTTTCATAACATTAAGCTTTTTTTGGATTAAAAGGTGCAAAGATAAGAAAATGATATAAAAATGTCAAGAGATTAGTCGAGAAACTCTACTCTGACCAGGTCCTTTGAGTCCATACCGAGTAATCCTGCGGCATTTCCCTGATTCATTGCTATTTCCAGATAGCCACCCGAGTTGAACAGTGCAACTATTTCTCCGACGGGAACATCGGAGTATGAGCGGTTTAATTTGTTTATCTCGTACGTACGGAATCCTATTGTGAATTTTCTGCCATTCCCGACCTCCTTAAAAAGAGGTTCTTTTATATTTGTGATGATATTTTCATAAGAATCAATAAAAATAACGTGGCCTTTTATCAGATTTTCGGTAACTACCGGTTCAAAAAGTATTTTTTTATTTAATGATTCTATTTTATTGCCAAGCTCTGCAATATCTTTTCCGGCTGCAAGGTGTGCTGCGGCTTTTGCAAAACGGTCGCGCGACGAAAAGGTGAAAAATCCCGAATCCTGAATGATATCCATTTCAATGATCGTTTCAGGGGGCTGATCCAGGATCATAGAAAAGATACCCGTGTCGGCGCCTATAAAAAAATGATTGTAGGCTTTGACAACAATGTGAGGGTTTTTATCCGATTCTTCCGTGTTCACTCCAATAATATGAACCGTGCCTTCGGGATAGTTTCTGAAACAGTTTTTCAGTACGAAGGCAGCATGTTCGATGTTGAACGGCGGGATTGAGTGTGAGATATCAATAATGGTCACATCGGAAATTTTGCTCAGGATCGCTCCTTTTACAGCACCGATGTAGTGGTCTTTTTGTCCCCAATCGCTTGTCAATGTTATGATCGGCATAAATGATCCGTTATTTCCGGGAATTTGATAAATATGTAAAAAATTCCATGTGTTAACAAACTAAATTCCGTTAAATTTGCAGTAACAAAATTAGTAATTAAATTTGGAAATTGTATTTAAAATTTTATTAATTGAATTAACCGGTTAATTAACAATGTATTTCGATACCAAGAACAGATATGAGTGAACGAATAATCAACATAACATCATACAGCCCGCTTGAAATTTATGGCGTTAACGACCGTAATATCAATATGATAAAATCATTTTTTCCGAAATTGAAAATCGTTGCAAGGGGTGAAATGATTAAAGCCATCGGGAGTAATGATATCCTTGACGACTTTGAGACAAAGTTTGAGCTTTTATTGGTGAGCTATGATAAATTCGGCAAAATTGTGGAAAAAGACATTGAACAAATAATGGGAAATGCAGAAAAATCATCTTCGGAAACTGTAAAATTAAGGGAAAACGGTGTGCTGGTTCACGGGCGTGAAGGACGCCATATAAAAGCTTTGACGGTTAACCAGCAGAGGTTGGTGAAGAGTTGTGAAAAGAATGATTTGATATTTGCCATCGGACCTACACGGCTGTGGCCCTTGCTGTCAGAGCTCTGAAAAATAAGGAGGTGCGAAGAATAATTCTTACCCGTCCTGCTGTGGAAGCCGGTGAAAGTCTTGGCTTTTTGCCAGGAGATTACAGGGATAAACTTGATCCCTATCTGCAACCTCTTTACGATGCACTGCGCGATATGCTGCCGACTCAAAAACTCCTTAAATATCTTGAAGACGGTACCATAGAAATAGCTCCCCTTGCTTTTATGCGCGGTAGAACCCTGGACCACGCTTTCGTCATTCTGGATGAAGCACAGAACGCAACCGAAATGCAACTGAAAATGTTTGTTACGCGTATGGGGAAATCATCAAAGTTCATCGTCACAGGTGATGTGACACAGATTGACCTGCCGCGTAAACAATCATCAGGCTTGAAACAGGCGGAACAACTACTGAAAAACATTTCGGGCATTGATTTTATCTACCTTGACGAAAAAGATGTCGTGAGGCATAAACTGGTTACGAAAATTATTAATGCTTATAGCGATAAATCATAAAATTGATTCAAATGGACAATGTAATTATCAACACGGATTTTATTTTTCCCAAGCAGAAAAGTGTTTATAAAGGAAAAGTACGCGAAGTTTATAATATTGACGACCGTTACTTGGTTATGATAGCAAGTGACCGCATATCGGCTTTTGATGTGGTGTTGCCGAGAGGTATTCCGTATAAAGGTCAGGTATTGAATCAGATAGCCTCAAAATTCCTTGACGCCACGGCTGATATCTGTCCTAACTGGAAGATTGCAACCCCCGATCCTGTAGTTACCGTAGGTCATTACTGTGAACCCTTTCCCGTTGAGATGATAATCAGAGGTTACCTTACCGGAAGCTCCTGGCGAACATACAAAAAGGGTGCAAGGGAAATTTGCGGAGTGCCTGTACCCGATGGGATGAGAGAGCATGAACGTTTTCCGGAACCTATTGTTACACCTACGACCAAAGCTGCAGAAGGCCATGACGAAGATATTTCAAAGGAAGAAATAATAAAGCAGGGCTTGGTGTCGGAAGAAGATTACGAACTGCTTGAAAAATATACACGTGACCTCTTCAAAAGAGGTACCGAAATGGCAAAGGAGAAAGGATTGATACTTGTTGACACCAAATACGAGTTCGGTAAAAAGGATGGGAAAATTTATCTTATTGACGAGATACATACGCCCGATTCGTCCCGCTATTTCTACCTCGAAGGTTATGAGGAGAGATTTGCCAGGGGTGAACCGCAAAAACAACTTTCCAAAGAGTTTGTACGCGAATGGCTTATGGAAAACGGATTTCAGGGTAAAGAGGGACAGCAGGTGCCGGAAATGACAGATGAGTTTGTAAACAGTGTTTCGGAAAGATATATCGAACTCTACGAAAAAATTACCGGCGAAAAATTTCAAAAAGAAGCCGCAGAGGATGTTTTGAAACGGGTGGAAAAAAATATTAAGGAGTTTTTAAGCAAAGAAGTCTGACTTGCCGGAAATTAGAATTTGTGTTTAGAACGGTTATCAATAAAAACAACCAGTTCAATAAATATTTCTGTTTGTCGGTAGATTAATGAAACCTGAGGTGTGACAACACATCTTCTGAGATTAATGTATTTTGATTTTGGACAAAGTTGTGTGTGTTTTGATAACAGTGATAATAAATTTTCAACTTTCTTGTCGAAATTTTGCGCAACGCTTATTGACCAGTTGTTAATAAGGTAATTAAGAATGCTTAAATAGGTTTCCTCAGCCAGAGGTGACCATATTACAGGAATTCCTTCACTCATTTTTATTTAATAATAAATTGACTTTCTCACGTACTTCCGAATGTGTAATGCCTTCCTTGTTATTTAGCTGTTCGATTCCTTGTCCTATTATTTTTTTTTCCGATTCGGGCATCATCTCCCACCAGTCGGTTTCTTTATTTATTACCTGAGAAAAAAATGATTTAAGAGTTGATAAAACTTCAGGATCATTAATATTATCAATGATTTTATGAAGGTCACTTTTTAACTCTATTGTGTTCATTTTATTGTTATTTGTTTCTGCAAAGATAAAAAAATTATTTTTGCCGAACAAATATTTAAGATATGATACCCTTTTCTCCACCGCGAATGGATCAAAAAATAATTGACGAAGTAGTTGATACTTTAAAGTCGGGTTGGATAACTACCGGTCCGAAAGTCAAAAAGTTTGAGGAACGACTGACAAAATATGCCGGACATAAAGCAACATTGTGCACAAGCTCGGGCTCGGCGGGGCTTGAATTACTATTGCGCTGGTTCGGGGTAGAAGAGGGAGATGAAGTCATTCTGCCTGCCTACACATATACGGCTACGGCAAATGTTATTGTTCATTGCGGTGCCAAGCCTGTCTTTGTGGATGTGAAAAGAGATTTTAATATTTCCGTCAAAGCAATTGAAAAGGCGATAACGGACAGAACGAAGGTCATTATGCCGGTGGATATTGCCGGTTTCCCTTGTGATTATGATGAAATAAATGCTTTGGTTAAAAGGAAAGATATTACCGGGAAATTTAATCCGAAAACCAAAGAACAGGAGATGCTCGGAAGGATACTCGTTTTGTCCGATGCAGCCCATTCTCTCGGAGCCCTTTACAAAGGTGAAAAGACAGGGAAATTAACCGATATTACAGTCTATTCATTTCACGCGGTAAAAAATCTCACAACTGCCGAAGGTGGTGCCGTGTGTCTTAATCTGCCGGAAAATTTTGATAATGAAGCTATTTACAAGTATTTAAGGATTAAATCACTTCACGGTCAGACTAAAGATGCCTTTACGAAAACCAAGGCGGGAGCATGGAAATATGATGTTATTGAACCCGGTTATAAATTTAATATGACCGATATTGCTGCTGCAATGGGACTTGTGGAAATTGAACGTTACGATGATGATATGCTTGTAAAACGAAAGCATATTTTCGACCGATATGCCAAAGCTTTTTCAAACTTCGATTGGGCGGAACTTCCCGAATATGAAACGGAACTGAAAAAATCGTCTTATCATGTTTTCCTTTTGAGGATAAAAAATATTTCCGAAAATCAACGTGATGAAATAATACAAAAAATTACGGAAAGAGGCGTTTCCGTTAATGTCCATTTTATCCCCTTGCCAATGATGACTTATTATAGGAGTCTTGGAAACGATATTGCAAAGTTTCCGGTTAGTTACGATAACTTTTCGCGTGTTATCAGTCTGCCGGTTTATTATGATTTGACCGACGAGCAGGTTGAGACTGTTGTGAATGCTGTTGTTGGTTCGTATGATGTTGTTTGATGTTTTTTATATTGATAAAATAAAGTTGCATTTTGTTTCTTTGTGAAACTTAGTGTCTTAGCGTCTTTGTGGCAGGGTATTGAATATTAGCCTCAATGGCACAATGACACGAAGAAACACAAAGGTCTTTAATTATATTTTGAAACCGGTTTTAAGCAGTTTTGCGTTGCAGATATTGCTGTTTCGGTGCGGGCTTTGTTAAGATTAAGTATATTATGTCATTTCCATTATATCATTAACAGCCCTAACAATCCCCTCAGCATCATATCCGCAAAGTTTTATCAACTCACCGGGTGTTCCCTGCTCAATAAACTTATCGGGAATGCCGAGCCTTTTAACTGTGGCTTTGTAGCTGTTATCGTTCATGAATTCAATAACGGCACTTCCCAACCCACCCACAATGGTTCCGTCCTCAACGGTTATAACCTTATCAAACCGTTTAAACACTTCGTGCAGGATATCCTCGTCAATGGGTTTCAGGAATCTCATATTGTAATGTGCGGCTTCTATTCCTTTTTTTGACAATATTTTACAAGCTTCAATCGCAAAATTACCGGGATGACCTATTGACAAAATTGCAATATCTTTTCCCTCCCTGATTTTTTCGCCTTTCCCAATCTCCAGTTCCCTGAAAGGTGTTTGCCAATCCGTTATAACGCCTCTGCCGCGCGGATAACGTATCGAGAATGGACCTTTTCCGGGTAACTGAGCCGTGAACATCATATTTCTAAGTTCTTCCTCGTTCATAGGTGCGGCAATTGTCATATTGGGTATAGCTCTGAAATATGCCAGATCGAAAGCTCCGTGGTGTGTGGGGCCGTCTTCACCAACAAGGCCGCCGCGGTCAAGACAAAAGATAACGTGCAGTTCTTGCAAGGCAACATCGTGTATCACCTGGTCGTAAGCCCTTTGCATAAACGACGAGTAAATATTGCAAAAAGGTATCATCCCTCTTGCCGCCAGCCCTGCCGAAAAAGTGACTGCATGTTGCTCTGCTATTCCCACGTCAAAGGCACGGTCGGGCATCTTCTTCATCATAAATCTCATTGACGAACCCGTTGGCATGGCAGGTGTTATCCCGACGATTTTATCATTCTTTTCAGCCAGTTCGATAATGGTCTCTCCGAAAACATCCTGATACTTGGGCGGAAGTTTTTTCGATGATTCCGTTTTCTTTATTTCTCCCGTATTTTTATCAAAAATGCCGGGTGAATGGTATTCCGTGGGCTGTTTTTCGGCAAGATCAAGCCCTTTTCCTTTCTTTGTCAAAACGTGCAACAATTTCGGCTCTTTAATTCTTTTCAAATCGCGGAACAACTTGACGAGCCTGATGACATCGTGGCCGTCGGTGGGCCCGAAATAGCGGAAATTGAGTGCCTCGAAAAGATTGCTTTTCTTCAGGATTGTTGACTTCACGGCATTTCCAACCTGTTTTACAAGTGCCCGGGAATTGGCTCCGTATTTGGAATTTCCACCCATCAACTTCCAGGTGAGATCCTTGAATCTGTTATAAGTTTGCGAGGTAGTAATGTCGGTAAGATATTCCTTTAGAGCTCCCACATTTCTGTCAATTGACATTTGATTGTCATTGAGGATGACAAGAATATTGGTTTTTGAAACACCGGCATTGTTGAGAGCTTCCATTGCCATACCGCCGGTCATTGAGCCGTCGCCGATAACTGCAATATGTTGTTCCGAATCATTATTCTGCAGGGCGGATGCTACCGCCATACCGAGAATAGCTGAAATGGAAGTTGACGAGTGTCCCGTACCGAAAGCATCGTATTCGCTTTCGGTCATCTTCGGAAATCCGCTTATTCCTTTCCGCTTTCTGTTTGTATCGAAAATATCTTTCCTGCCTGTCAGTATCTTGTGCGCATA
>JALSSR010000056.1 GCA_026984135.1 Bacteroidales bacterium | reverse complement strand
ATTTCTTTTTGTTTAACCTTAAATATTATGAGTATGAAAAAATTCATCTTAAAACCGCCGTAGCAAAATAAAAATTACTATTTTTATCATTTTAAAATCAACGGTTTAATTTTGTCTGTTATGAAAACAAAATCATTTAAAACTATCGTATTTTTAGTAACAATTATTCTTCCGGTCATTAACGCTTTTGCTCAAGTTTGGAGCGAGCCGGTAAACATATCAAACTCAACGGATCCCGACTTTTTCCCTGATATTTGTGTTGATACGAGCGGAACGTTACATTGTGTTTGGCAAAGAAAAATAAACATTAATACCTGCAGGATTTACTACTCATACTCGGAAGATCAGGGAGATACCTGGAGCAACCCTCAAAAAATTTCAGCAGGTGACGACGGGTGGGCAAGTGATGGGATGATTGTTTGCGATAAATCAAATAGGATTTATGTTATCTATGGATTTGATATTAATAATCCGAGTTGGGAAAATCTATGGTTCACAAAGTATAACGGACAATACTGGTCAACTCCCGTTACTATTGCAGACGGATGGCCGGGGTTGTGGCACGAAGATATGACGATTGACAATAACGGCAGAATTTATGTTTTCTGGCATTATTATGACCACAGAATTCACTATAAATATTATGAAAGCAATCAGTGGAGTCAGGATTTTTCCGTGTTTGACACAATCTCGGGAAATTATTTTTTTGACATCTTAAAAGCCGAATGTGACGATTTTAACAATTTGCATTGTATCGGATTATACTCCGATCCGTCAACTTACGACACTCTGAAAACCGCATACTATTTTTACGACTACGAAAATAATATTTGGCACTATCCCGTAACGGTTGGCACGAATAGATCAAACGATCCTTTTACCGATATCGCGGTGTATAACAATAACCCGTATATGGTTTGGCGTAAAGCGTGGACTTCTTACGACGACTTTACCGAAGGCACATTATATAAATACAAAAACGGTGATCAATGGTCTGAAACCGAACTCATTGTGGAAGACCCGAAACGTCAAAAGATTGACATTATTGATGGGAAAATTTTCATTGCTGATTATGAAAAAGAAGATGATAAATATAAAGCTGTATTTTATAAAAAAAATATTTTCAACCAATGGGAAGGACAAGTAATAATTTCCGACAAATTTGTGGGTACCGAAGCTCTTTTCCACGATAATGATTTTATTTACGTATTGATTAACAGATTAACGCAGGACGAAAATGTGATGGACAATTATATAATGAAAATATCAATTGACAGCCTGATAGTAACCGATGTTCCAAAAATAAAAGACCTGACTTCAAATCATCTAATTCTCAATCAAAATTATCCAAATCCTTTCGGAGGATCAACAAAGATAGGGTTTGATCTTTACAATGGAGGATATGTAAAATTAATAATTATGAACATTAATGGAAAATTTGAAAAAAAATTTAATTTGGGAAAAACAGTTAAAGGTAAACATTCCGTCATTTGGAACAGAACGGATATGGCAGGCAACAAACTGCCAGCCGGTACATATTATTACAGACTTATTGTTGACGACAGGCAAAAAACAAAATCGTTAATTTTAAAATGATAACGGTTCCATTTGGAAAGGGATTGATACCTCTTTTCAAATAACTGTTTTCAATGTTTTTTCTTCCTAATGGTGATTTTTTTCACCTTGTTCCTTAATGCGGCACAAAAGTCGCTTTTAACTTATAATCAATCAATTAATAATTAAAATTACTATAAAATGAAAAGGATAAAATTTATTGTTGCAACTTTAATAATGACGCTTATATTTTCAATATCATCAAATGCACAAGAGAAATATGCAGTACTTGTTTGTGGTAATATCCCGTATTATGTACCGCCCGGTGGAAGTTGGGCGCAGGCAAACCCGCCGGAAGACAATAATGACCTTGACGAGTTCTGGAACGACATCTATCTTTATTGGAAAATGCTTATCGAAAACGGCTATAAAAACGAAAACATTTTTGTATTGTTTAACGGAGAAAGTGTTCAGGATAAAGATTGGTCCGCTGACTTTAGTCACGATGTTTCCAAACAATATAATCCGAGAAAGCAATATCAGCCTATAATTCAGGATGGTAATATTACTGATTATGCAGCCACAGAATCGAATCTTAATATGTTACTTGAGGGTATGGCAACGGGTAACATATCCGGAATAACGCAATTAACGGAAGACGATTTTCTTTTTGTTTGGACATTCGGCGACGGTGAAAATCTTGGAAACAACAGTTCAAGACTTTTACTTATGCAGGGTTCGATAACCGACCAGGAATTTTACAATAAAATACAGGATATTAATTGTGATAAAAAAGTACTTCTATTCCAGCAATGCTTTTCAGGTTCTTTTGCTAATAAGTTTGCCAACGAAACGGATGTTTATGCATTGTCAGCCGCGAGCCCGTCAATGGAAGCCCACAGCGTTGACAAATGGTTTTTCGACGGAATAGATTACCCTGGTGATCCTAACCCGGGAACGCAATATAATGCTTACGAAGAGGATATATGGCTTACACCAAGCGGCGAAAATCACGAACATACACACGGTGAATTTAGCCTGCACATATACAATGCTTTTATGGGCGAAACACCGGCTGAAAGCAATGAATATGAAATTACGGGATATTCCAATCCCGTTCTTTCCGAAGCCGATGTAAACAATGACAATATAATTTCAATTGATGAAGCAGATGAATGGATGATGACTTACAATAGCCGTTTTTATTCCACGAGCGGTATGAGCTATGACGATCCCCAATTAAATGATCCGGGGAATATGGGCAGTACTACTTCTTTAAAATACCCCACGATTATTCATTCAAACGTATCGGTTTCAAAAACCGAAAACGGAATAATAGGTATTCCGGTTGATGTACACATTCTTGAAGGTACAACCTTAACATTTTCGGGTGCTGCCGTTTACCTTGATTATTACGGAGATCTGTATGTTGACGAAGGTGCAACCCTTATAATTGATGATAATGTCGCAGTAAAGTCAGTAAACGGATTAAGAAAAATTATTGTTAACGGCGAAATTCAAATTGGCAATGCTGTGTCGTTTATAGCAGAAGGAGATGCACAACTACAACTAAAAATAAATAATACCGATGTTGATATTACATTTGCCAACTGTACTTTTTCGAGTGCCGGTATGTTTTTATATAACAACTCTACTACAATTACAAACTCCGAATTTTCCTCATCAGGAATTTACGGTTTTAACGGTAATTTTGACATTAGCGGTTCTTCATTTTTTAATTCCTTCATTGAAATCAAAAATGCAAGTGATATAAACAAACACGTTAATATAACAAATCAGTGTAATTTTAATTCCTTGAATATTGATTATGCCGTTGAAATTGATAATTATCCTAATTTTAACATTTCAAATAATTCGATATTAAATTGTTATTCCGGCATTTATATCCTCAATAGCGGATATGGAAAATATGATTATCTAATTTCGGGTAATACTGTCTCAAACAGCATTGCATACGGTATTACATTGTATAATTCTACAGTTGAATTAAATGACAATACCGTTGAACAAAACAATATAGGCTTATAACTTCTAAATAAATGTACGGTTACGATTCAAGGTGATGATCATACAATAACACAACAATTTACAGATAATAATCATTACCAAATGTACATCACAAAAGGAAGTTTCCCACATAAGATCAGGTATAACAAAATATCTGACAATGACAACACTGTTTGTTGGGTTTATTATACCGGCAGCGAAGAAGGGTTGGATATTCGCTATAACAATTGGGGAGGAAATTACATACCTACAAACAACCTATGTCCCACAGGTGCTTATATTATTGAGCCTATTTGGAATCCCGGCGGTTCAGGTTCGGGAACAGATGCCGAAGCTATGTTCAACAATGCTTCAACCCTTGTACAACAAGAAGATTACACCGGTGCAAAAGCTCAATATCAACATGTAATTACCCAATATCCCGATACCAAATTCGCACAGGCTTCGCTTAAAGAGTTGGTTAATATCGAAAAATATGCCGGAAACGATTACAATTCACTCAAATCGTATTACGAAAACGATCCTTCGGTTCAAAACAATCCCGTTCTTGCCGAGCTCGCCGATTTTCTTGCAAACCGCTGCAACATAAAACTTGCCAATTGGCCCGATGCCATATCCTGGTTTGAGAATGTAATTCAAAATCCGGCAAGTGTTGAAGACAGTATCTTTGCAATTATTGACCTTGGATACACCTACTGGCTTATGCAAAACGGCGGATTGAAATCGTCAAATTATGTGGGTTCGATGACTCAATACAAGTTTGCCGATTACAATGCCTACGCCGAAAACCGCGATT
>JALSSR010000055.1 GCA_026984135.1 Bacteroidales bacterium | reverse complement strand
ATTCCACTTTACGGTAATACTCCCCAGCAGGAAGTTTAATTATGGCTTTTGTTTTTTCTCTTATATTTCCTTCCGGAATATTATCAATCAATTGTTCGAGTATTGAAAGTGATTCCCACATCTCTCGAATGCGTACACGATACCTTGCATAAGAATCTCCTTCGGCGAAAGTGATTTCTTTAAAATTCACTCTGTCGTAAGCGCTGTAAGGATGTATTTTGCGTATATCGCATGACACTCCAGAGCCCCTTGCAGTTGGTCCGCTAAGACCGAACAGTATGGCATTTTCACTATCAATAACACCTATATTCTCTAATCTTTTTCGGAATATAATATTACCGGTTATAACCTTGTCATATTCAGGCAATTTCTTTCTGGCGTGTTTTATGAAATCCTTTACTCTTTTTTGGAAGTTGGGATGGATGTCGTAGCGAATGCCGCCAATCATATTATAGTTCATAGTAAGACGAGCACCGCAGGTTTCTTCCATAATATCATTGATCATTTCCCTCTCTCTAAAACCGTACATAAAAGGGGTTATAGCCCCGATATCCATAGCAATAACCCCGAACCACAATGCATGGGAAGCAATCCTTGTCAATTCCGCCATAATTGTCCTAATGATTTTCACTCTATCTGAAACTTCAATTTCCAAAGCCTGTTCACAGCATAAAGCAACGGCTTCGTTATTGATATGCGACGAAAGATAATCAAGCCGGTCGGTCAAGTGAATGATTTGCGGATAAGTAATGTGCTCGCACATTTTTTCAATGGAGCGGTGAACGTACCCGAGATCAAGTTTCAAATTTTCGATTATCTCACCGTCAAGTTGGAGAAGCAACCGCAGAACACCATGAGTTGCAGGGTGTTGAGGTCCCATATTCAGGAAATATTCCTGTGTTTTTATCTGATCGGTCAAAAACTCAGCCATTTTAATCGCGTATTATCATATTTTTATTATCAATGTAATCTTTGCGCAAAGGGTATCCTTCCCACTCTTCACCGAGAAATATTCTGTATAAATCGGGACTACCGTTAAAGCGGATACCAAACAGGTCATAAACTTCCAACTCCTGCAAATATGCAGCAGGCCATATATCCGCAAGTGATTCCAGTTGCGGATTGACTCTGTCGCCGATCATTACTTTTAAAGTAATATTATGCCTGTATTTTGTTGATTCAAATTTGTATAGCACACCCAGTTCTTTGCCATAATCAATTCCTGTGACACAGTAGAGATAGTCAAAGTAAAGTTCGTCCTTCTCTTTTAGCATACCTGCCACTTTCTTTAATATTTCGTTGGGTACCTCAACCGTTAAATCGGCAACCCCTTCATTGGTAAATGAGAGGCTTGGAAAAGCGGTTGAAATTATTTGTATCAAATCCTCATTGCTCATATTCCAAAAGATTTAGTTATGAAGTCCTTCGTCAAATCCGTCAATCGGATTGTGTTTACTCCTTTCAATCATACTTTCGTTGGCGATTTTTTCTTGCAGTTTCAGCATACCGTCCAGCAATGCTTCCGGTCGCGGGGGACAGCCCGGCACATAAACATCAACGGGCAATATGTGATCGGCACCTCTAACAACAGAGTATGAATTGTAATAAAAGGGACCTCCCGAAACTGTACAGGCTCCCATTGCAATAACATACTTCGGCTCGGCCATCTGATCATATAGTCGTCTTAAAACCGGCGCCATCTTTACTGAAATAGTACCTGCAATAATTATGAGATCTGCCTGACGGGGTGTGGGTCTTGCAACCTCAAATCCGAATCGCGACCAGTCGTACCGTGCAGCTCCCGTATGCATCATCTCAATTGCACAACAACTTGTTCCGAAATAGAGAGGCCATAGTGAATTTTTCCTTCCCCAATTGATTATCTTGTCAAGCCTGGTAACAACAATATTGCCGCCGTTATTTCCCGGAATAACCTTGCCGGGAAAGTCTTCCGGTATCTTACCGGCATAATTTGTGGTTTTTGCTTCTATTCCCATTTTAAAGCTCGTTTTTTCCATGCATACAATAATCCTAATCCTAGTATCACTAAAAAGATCAATGCTTCAACAAAAGCAACGGCTCCTACCTTTTTAAATACAACTGCCCAAGGCAACAAAAAGATAACTTCAACATCAAATATTAAAAAAATGATGGCAAAAAGGTAGTACCCAACCTTGAACTGTATCCAAGTCTCTCCAATTGTACGCATACCGCTTTCATATGGCTCGCGCTTGCTCGGATTGTCTGATTTAAAGGATATTAAGTTGGATAAAAAATTGGCGAAAAGTATTAAAAAAATCCCCGCCATTACAAATGTCAATATAGTTTCTATTCCCATATCTAAAATGTTTTTTGCAGGGGGCGAAAGTATTAAGATTTTTTTTAATATTCATATACGAACATATAAAGATAACTGTTTTTCTTTAATTTATAAATAATTCTAAATAATAAAAATTGTGAATATAACCCGATAGTAGCCCGATTAATGTTTTTATTTAGCTGATATTTATGGTTTTAATAAGTGCGGTTTAATTCTGAAGTATTAAGAGTATTAACTGTTTTCCTGATTGTTGATTTTAGTGCGTGAGTTGTTTTTGTCTTCCGATTTTGGAACTGGAATCAGTTCAGATATCTCCTTTTTCTTTTTCGGCTTTGCAAATGCCACAGCCATTATTGCTCCTCCAATTACCAGCAATGCTGCTATTATTCCCTTGGCAGTCAGTATTTCCGGTTCAATCCAGGAGACTTCAAAATATGCCAGCAAGCCCATAATGATGAATGTAATGATTGGGTTCATTGTAACAATGATGCTGATTTTATTGGCTTCAATATATTTAAATGCGAGTGCCAGCGAGCCGTATGCAATCAGGGTGTTAAGCCCGAGATACATCAGGAGCAACCAGTTGGCAGGGGTCAGGTTTAAAAACTGAGCCGGATGTATGAACGGTAAATATAAAAATATGGGGAGCATAAAGATGAAGAGGTTGAGCTGCTGTGCCGGATATGTTTTAACAAGTATCTTTTGAAAAGCTGCATAAATTACCCAGGCCATTGCTGCCACCACAACCCAAAGGATACCCATGTTGAACAATGCTTCTTCGCCTGTGATTTTTGCAAGACTGTCTCTGTAGAAAATGAATAATCCCACACCTGCTATCATAAAACCTATTCCCTGACGAAGACTGATTTTCTCCTTGAAAAAGATCAATCCCACAAATCCGAGGAAGATAGGACCTATTTGAATAATAACCTGTGCCGTACTTGGTGTTGTAAGTTCAAGTCCGTACAAAAATGCAAGATAATTGATTGACAATCCTATTGAAGCAATGACCAGAAAAATAGGAGGGGAGTATAATATTTTTAGTGCCGAAGGATTTTTTATTGCATAATAAATAAATAAAACCGTGAATGCTACAACAAATCTGAACCATACAATAGTTGCAGGATCCATGATGCCGGAAGCTATTTTCAGCGCAATAGCAAGAAAACCCCACATAAACGCTGTTATTGAGGCAAACAAAACTCCTTTTATTCGATTTTCTTTTGAAAACATAGCCGGCATAACAATTAATTATGAATTTGGTTCATTTAAAAATAATGTTACTTTTGCCGCCCTTTAAAAAAATGAAATAAAGATAGATGATAACCGTATCAAATTTAACAATACAGTTCGGGAAAAAACCTCTTTTCTCGGAAGTAAATCTGAAATTCACTCCCGGTAACTGCTATGGTGTTATAGGAGCCAATGGAGCAGGAAAGTCAACCATACTTAATATCATATCGGGAAAGCTTGATGCAACAAAAGGAACGGTAAGCATCGGGAGTGGTGAAAGACTTTCCGTTCTTGAGCAGGACCACTATAAATTTGATGAGTATCAGGTGTTGGAAACGGTTTTAATGGGACATAGGGAGATGTATGAACTGGCAAAGCGAAAAGACGCTCTTTATGCCAAACCCGATTTTTCGGAGGAGGATGGAATGCTTGCAGGAAAACTTGAAGATGAATACACTGAAATGGGCGGATGGACATCCGAAAGTGATGCCGCAGAATTGTTGAGCGGTCTGGGAATAAAGGAAGAACTGCACTACCGTAAAATGGAAGAGCTTAGCGGAAAGGAAAAGGTTAGAGTCCTGCTCGCTCAGGCTTTGTTCGGGAATCCTGATAACCTGCTTCTGGATGAGCCTACAAACGACCTTGACCTGGAAACAGTGCTCTGGCTTGAAAATTATCTTGCAAATTTTGAAAATACGGTTATCGTTGTTTCTCACGACAGGCACTTTCTCGATAACGTGTGTACCGATATAGTTGATATTGATTTCGGAAAAGTCAGAATGTTTTCTGGTAATTACACTTTCTGGTATGAATCAAGCCAGTTGGCACTGAAACAGAGAGCCGTTGCCAATAAGAAAGCTGAGGAGAAAAGAAA
>JALSSR010000054.1 GCA_026984135.1 Bacteroidales bacterium | reverse complement strand
GGGTATATGACGACATTTGCAAGATTCAGGTTCAGTACTGTTCAGGGTCTTTCATTTACAGGTCAGGCTCCCGACGGCGAAGTCGAAGATTATGAAGTTGAAATAGGTCCTGCCTATAAATGGCTGCAGGAACCAGATTTAAGCAATATGGGAATGGATGTGAATGCCACTATGCCCAACTTGCTTGCCGACGACTTCAGATGTACGACAACGGGACCTTTGACAAAAATAACCGTTTGGGGCTCCTGGTTCAAAGACCATATTCCATGGCATGAAGACCCGTCAGACGTAATATTTACATTAAGTATCCACGAGGATATTCCGGCCGACCAAAGTCCGACAGGTTACAGTATGCCCGGAAACACTATTTGGATACACACTTTCTATCAAGGAGACTTTACAACTGAAGTCGAAGCTTCCGGACTCTTAGAAGGCTGGTACGACCCGGCTCTGCCTTTATTTGATCCTTCGGGCGATACCGTCTGCTGGAAATATACATTCGACTTACAGCAACTGTCCGAACCGTTTATTCAAACCGGGACTCCCGACGAACCGGTCATTTACTGGTTGGATGTTCAGGCTCAGCCACTTGATCAGGATCCGGAATGTATGTTCGGATGGAAAACATCGCAACAACATTTTAACGATGATGCCGTGTGGACGGTTGGAACCGAACCTTACAATGATAGTGATTGGAACGAGTTGCATTATCCGGCGGGGCATCCGCTCGAAGGACAATCTGTTGACTTAGCATTTTCAATTGAGGGGCTCGAAGATGGGTTCATCCTTGTTGATTTGAAAGCTTTCCTTGAAGGACCATTCAACGGAACAACAATGTCTAATGATTTGAATGATGCGGGATTGATTCCGGTGGATCAGCCGTACGATATGGATGCCACTGCAAAATGGTATTATACCGGAAGCGAAACGGTCTTTGGAGTTCCTTCCGATGCTACGGATTGGATACTGGTTGAACTAAGGGATGCATCATCCGCCTCTACTGCATACGGTTCGACAATGATTGCTCAAAAAGCCGCATTTATTCTTAACAATGGCTCTATTGTGGCTACCGACGGCTCAAGTATGCTGAAGTTCTATGTCAACTTTGTTAATAATGCCTATGTTGTATTGTGGCACAGAAATCACCTTGGTGTTTTATCCAACGCTCCTATGAATCAACCCTGGCCCGGAGTCTATACTTACGACTTCACAACAGGAGCAGGACAGGCTTATAACAACGGGCAGAAAGATCTTGGAGGTGGCATTTACGGTATGTTTGGCGGCGACGGGAATCCTGACGAACTAATTGACAATAATGACAAAGCAGCCTGGAAACTCGAAGCCGGTACTGCAGGCTACTTGCAAAACGATTACAATTTGGACACTCAGGTTGATAACAAAGATAAGAATGATATTTGGGTTCCGAACGAAACTACGGGAACACAAGTTCCCAACTAACAAGTACTAACTCTCTCTTCTTCAGGCAGGGCTGTCAATTTTATTGGCAGCCTTGTCTCATTTTTATTCAACGGTTACCGACTTGGCAAGATTACGCGGCATATCAACGTTACAATCGCGCATAACCGCAATATGATATGAAAGCAATTGTAAAGGAATGGTTGCCAAAAGCGGAACAAAAAGTTCTTCCGTTTCGGGAATTTCAATAATATAATCAGCCATCTCTTTTACTCTTGAATCACCTTTGGTGACAATGGCTATTATTTTACCGTTCCTTGCCTTGACCTCCTGAATATTCGATACTACCTTATCATATGTTCCCTTATTGGTAGCTATGACCACAACAGGCATTTCGCGGTCAATAAGAGCAATAGGACCATGTTTCATTTCAGCGGCAGGATAACCTTCTGCATGTATATATGATATCTCTTTTAGTTTCAATGCGCCCTCCAAAGCAACCGGAAAGTTATAACCCCTTCCGAGATAAAGGAAATTACGTGCATATGTATATATCCTTGCCAACTCTTTTACCTGAGCATCAACTTTTAAAGTTTCTTCAACCTTTTCCGGAATTGCTTCAAGCTCGTTAAGGAGCTGCCTGTACCTTGATATTTCAATCGTTCCTTTTCTGTGGGCAATATCAAGGGCCATAAGTGTAAGCAATGTTACCTGAGCCGTAAATGCTTTTGTCGAAGCAACTCCTATTTCAGGTCCTGCATGAGTATATGATCCTGCATGAGTTGCCCTTGCAATGGAAGATCCCACAACATTGCAAATACCGAGAATAGTAGCACCTTTGGATTTTGCAAGTTCAATGGCAGCAAGTGTATCTGCCGTCTCTCCGGACTGAGAAATTGCAATAACAATATCATCTTCCGTTATGATTGGATGCCGGTAACGAAATTCCGAAGCATACTCCACCTCAACCGGTATCCTTGCGAGATCCTCAAAAAGATATTCCCCCACAAGACCCGCATGCCACGATGTTCCGCAGGCTATGATAATTATACGTTTTGCGTTTGTTAGTTTATGTTCGTAGTCACTTATCCCGCCAAGTTTGACAATTCCCTCCCTGGCATTTAAACGACCGCGCATACTATCCTTTATGGATAGCGGTTGCTCATAAATCTCTTTAAGCATAAAATGCTCATAACCACCCTTTTCAAGAGCTTCAAGATTTAATTCAAGAGACTGGATATAAGGGGTTTTATCCTTATTATGAATCGTTTTAAGTTTTAGTTTTTCACCCCTTCTTATGCAGGCAATCTCCTCATCATCCATATATACCACCTCTTTAGTATATTCAACTATCGGAGCGGCATCTGAAGCAATATAGAATTCATCTTCTCCAATACCTATTACCATCGGACTTCCTTTTCTTGCTGCGATCAGCAAGTCAGGATTATCTTTTGATACAATCACAATCGCATAAGCCCCAATAACCTGATTAAGAGCCATTCTTACCGCCTCTTCAAGAGTCACATCTTCATTCATTTGAATATCCTCGATAAGATGAATTAAGACCTCTGTGTCCGTATCACTGTCAAACTGATGGCCGCGACCCATCATTTCTTCTTTTAGCAGACCGTAATTTTCAATAATCCCGTTATGAATTATTGCCAGATTCTTTGACTGAGAGTAATGGGGATGAGCATTTATATCATTGGGTTCGCCATGGGTAGCCCATCTGGTATGAGCAATTCCGATTGTTCCGTTAACATCCTTGCCCTTAACAAAATTCTCAAGGTCGGAAACTTTGCCTTTTGTTTTATATAATTTTAAATCAGAGTCAACAACGGCAACCCCGGCACTGTCGTAGCCGCGATATTCAAGTCTGTAAAGCCCCTTTAGTAAGATAGGGAAAGCCTGTTTCGGCCCGATATAACCAACAATTCCACACATTAGCTTTAGATTTTTAAACGCGCAAAGATAAATATTTTAATTAAGAGAGCAGGAAATATTTTTTCTTAATTCAACTTTGTATAAGTTATTTTCAGAATTATGGGGGATGACAATGACGGGTCCGTTCCGGATAGTTCCACACCTTTTGCATTTATTGATTTCCCGTTAGGAAAAAGCACCATACCATAATCAGGCTCCCCGTTAAGTAGGGACTGAATATGATAGGTCAGTCTATATTGATATGCATTTATGTTTTCAAAATACTTTCCTCCAAAATATGCTTCACCTTCGTGCCAGTCCTGCGGAGGGACTAACTTACCATCCGAAGTATAGCTAAAAAGCACCAGACTACCTGGAATCCCATAATCTTCGACAGAATTAACAACAGGCAATATTAGTTTTGCTTCATTAACGGTTATAACATTATTTTGTGCCCATTCTTTTAGCCCGGGAAAACTAAGAATTGTTTTAACACCTCCCATACTCTGAATAAATAACTTTTCAGAACCCAAAGAGGTATCTCCATTAACAATCATCTGCTTGAAGTCCTGATTTTTACTTAACGAATAATCATGAGTGAAATTTCCAACCCTCACGCTATTCAAATTAATATTAAAGGTGTAGCTTAAAGAGTCGGTACTATCATTATGATAATACAACTGAACATTGGAGTTAGCATCCAAAAGATCAAAATATAAAATGGCACCGACACTTCCGGTCCAACTGTCCTGTATCTCACATTTTACATATAAACCCTTAAAAAAATCCGTAAATTTATCTTTATCCGTAAAGTTATCATAATTCTCGGGATCAAGCATCAGGTTTGAGAAATTACCGTTTAACGGTATTTTCAATCGTCCGGGTACCTCCACAGAATCTACAATAATATTTTCAGGATCAGGGACAAAATAGATATCGGATAACGGATGTAAACTGTCATACCCGAATGAGGAATTTGAAAAATAAGTGGAATCCAGATAGAAATCATCGGTCATCCTGTAAACGGTAAGATGTTGTTGAGTAAGAATATTTCCGTAATATCCGTTATAAACAAAAGTAAGTACGGCGGAATCGGCAACGGGATTATCTCCGAAATCCGGGGAAACGGTAGAAAGCCGTATTTGAGTGTAGAAACTTGCTGTTGTTTTCCCGAAATTATGGGTTATCATACTACCCAGCAAATTTAATGACGTTTCATCCGTAACAACAGTATCCTCAATTGTTGAGTATGCCGACACGATAAATGCAGTGTCAGTCCCCACAAACAACTGCTCACTCTCAAGAAGTTCCAGACCAATTTGTTCGGGTTTCTTATTACAGGAAGAAATAAAAACCGCCGATAAAACAAACAGGGCAAGAAAAGACCCTGCAAATCTTGTATTTTTTTTCAATTTAATAAAACTTTAATTCTGTAAAACCTTAAAACAACTATTCATAAAAATCTTCACCCAGAATCTGATCATAAAAATCATTGTATGTCTGAATATATGTATCCATTGGTTGATTCTCTAAATAAGGTTTACCACTTTTTTTCATATATTCCTTCAATTCCGGATTAATCTTTTCATCTCCTTCAGTCACTGCATCCGAAAAATCTATTGCAGCTTTTAAAAGGTTAACGTAGGTAGGCTCTTTATAGTGTACGAGGTCCTTATTTGTTATTCCCTCCAATCTGACTTTTTTTGAAAAGTTGGAATTCAGCGTTTCGGAAAAACCGTCATCATACACGGAAGTAATTATTTTTGCATCACTGAAAATCGGATTATCTTTGAATGCCCTTTTAATATATATTGGCACTAAACTTGTCATCCAGCCATGACAATGAACAATATCGGGTGCCCATCCCAATTTCTTAACCGTCTCCAGAACACCTCTTGAGAAGAAAATTGCCCGCTCATCATTATCAGGGAAAAACTTCCCGTTTTTATCGGTTAAGGTAAATTTCCTTTGAAAAAAATCCTCATTGTCAATAAAATAGATCTGCATCCTTGCTTGTTGAATAGAGGCTACTTTAATAATAAGAGGATGGTCGTTATCATCAATAATAAGATTCATCCCGGATAACCGTATTACTTCGTGTAATTGATTTCTCCTTTCATTTATATTTCCAAACCGCGGCATAAATGTCCTGATCTCTCGCTTTTTCTCCTGAGTACCTTGCGGTAAATGACGACTAACTATACCCATATGACTTTCCGGGAGATAAGGTGTGATTTCCTGGGAAACGAATAAAACCTTTGCTTTCTTCATAGTATTAATATTGATGATTTAAAAGGACTGCAAAAGTATAACAAATTTTTTTCATATACAATATTTTCAAATTCAGATTTTTAATAAGTTGTGATTTTACGGATTTCTTGTGATTGCAAAACCAGGTTATTTGACATCAAAATCTATTGAAATGAGTTATTAAACAAACATATCAAACAAAATAAAATAAGAACATATGTTTTTTGGTAAAATAAAAGATTTTCTATATCTTTGCACTGGAATTAGAGATATAAATTAAAAACCATTTAACTATGAAACACATTACTTTATTTTTATTAGCTGGTTTCCTGATGTTTACAGGAATAAACAAAGTTTATGCCCAGCCGGCAAACGATGATTTTGCCAATGCAATTACTATTCCACACCAGTCAAACTGGTGTTCATCCGATGCAGCTTATACAAATGTTGACGCTACAGGCGATTTAAATGCCGGTTCCTGTTGGGTCATTGACCCTCCGGAAAGAAATGTCTGGTTTAAGTTTCAGGCAAATGCATCTATTGCCAGAGTAACTATCAAAACAGGAGGCACATATGGAACGATCCGTAGAATAAATGCCGCTATCTGGGAAGCCGACGGTACTTCGGAAGTAACTTGTGGAGTCTTTAAAGATCCGTATGACAGTATTGTTTTACAAACGATGAACTTAGTTTACGGCCAATGGTACTACATTTCCGTTGATAATCAATGGCAAGCTGTTGAAGGAACGTTTACCGTTTGTATGGATATGTCTGTTGATTATGATTATTATGAAGGAGCTATTGAAATTCCTCATCAAACCGGTTGGTTCTCCGGACTTGCCGAATATACTACAGTAGGTGCAACACCGGATAGAAATGCCGGCTCCTGCTGGACCGATCCGGTTCAGTTTAACAGATGGTTCAGGTTTCAGGCAACTTCAACAGAGGCTAACTTTATTGTTGAAGGAGGCGGAACATATGGAACGGCTTCCAGATTTAATGTTGCTTTCTGGGAATCGAACGGCACAACTGAAGTTGCTTGTGGTATTTATAGCTGGCCTAATTTCAACCTGACAAAGGTTAATGCAACCGGACTTACTGTTGGCAATTGGTATTATATTTCGATTGATAATAATGATGCGATAAACAGAGGTACTTTTACAATTGGGTTTGCCGATTACGACTGGTATGAAGGAGCCATTACAATCCCACACCAAGACGGATGGTGCAGTGCCGATGCAGAATATACTACAATTGGTGCTACAGCTGACAGAAATGCCGGATCTTGTTGGAACACAAATCCCAATTATAACAGATGGTTCAAATTCCAGGCTACCGATTCTATTATCAAGCTGACTGTTAAAAGAGGCGGACCGTCATATCAATACGGTACTATCAGAAGAATTAATGCTGCCATTTGGGAAGCCGACGGTACTACCGAAGTCATTTGTAGCCGTTATATCAATGATAATGACAACGTTACTCTCCAATATCAACATTTAACAGTTGGTAATTGGTATTATCTTTCCGTTGACAACAATTATTCTTACTACAGAGGCAGTTTTACTCTGTGTATGCAAACTTCCGTTGATTACGACTTTTATGAAGGGGCTATTACAATTCCTTCAATTGTGGAATGGTGTAGTACCGATGCTGAATATTCAACTTACGGGGCTACTTCAGATAAAAATGCCGCTTCCTGTTGGAATACTAATCCTAATTATAACAGATGGTTCAAGTTCCAGGCTACAACAACAGGAAAAGCTACTATAACTGTATTGAGGGGTGGTTCATTTGGAACTATTAGAAGAATAAATGTTGCCCTTTGGGAATCTGACGGACTTACTGAAGTTGCCTGTAACAGATATGTTTATGACAATGACAATGTTACTATTCAGGTTACGGGATTAACGGAAGGCAACTGGTATTACATATCAGTAGATAATAATTATTCTTATTACCGTGGTTCATTCACTTTATGTGTTGATGACGACAGAGTTAAATGGGTTGGGAATATAAGCAACGACTGGGGCAATGCAGGTAACTGGAGCGGTGGAATTATTCCGTCGGTAAATGATGATATAGTATTGTCGGAAGGAAGGACTTATTACCCCGAGACAAATACCGGAGCAAATGCTAACGTAAAAAGTCTTATCCTTAAGCCTAACACGTATCTTACAATTCCTGCCGGTAAAAGTCTGGTTGTAATCAATGAACTCACTCTTGAATCCGATGCAACGGGAAATTCTTCAATAATTGATAACGGTACATTATATTATGATAACACAAAGTCTGCTTATCAAACATATTTATCGGAGGACACGTGGCATCTTATCTCTTCACCGGTAACAAATGCAGTAAGTGGTGTTTATCTTAACATTTATCTTAAATATTTCTCTGAGACTGACAGTACCTGGAATTACATTGTACCTGTTAATTATCCACTTACTCCCGGAAAAGGATTTGCGGAATGGGCTGCAAGCAGCCTGACAGGCCCAACAACTGTTTCTTATGAAGGAACATTTAACACAGGAGACGTAACTCCTCCCGCATTGACATACACACCGGGTGCGGGTACCGGCGACGGCTGGAACCTTCTCGGTAATCCTTATCCATCGGCTGTTGAATGGAACAGTAACTGGTCAAGAACAAATGTTGATGCCACGGTTTATGTCTATAACGGCTCCGACGGACAATATTATAACTGGAATGCCACTCTCGGAACAGGAACAATGGGTAACGGAGAAATACCTCCTGCTCAGGGATTCTGGGTGAAGGCAAATGCCGCTTCGCCCGCAATTACCATTCCGCAAAGCGAAAGAGTACATACATCTAAAAACTTTTATAAAAGCTCCGGGGTTAATCCAAACATACTTAATCTTTCTGTCACCGGCAACGGTTATGGAGACAAATTGATTATAGGTTTTAATAATAGTGCGACCACTGGATTTGACCACGAATTCGACGCATATAAATTGCCCGGAAGATCGGAAGCCCCGCAAATGTTTGCAGTCGAAGGAGATTATAACCTTTCAATGGATATTCTCCCTGTAAAAGAGGAGGTTACTGTTCCTGTAAACTTCACGGTTAATGTTGAAGGTAAATACACGATTTCGGTAGATGATGTTGAAAGTTTTGCCGCCGGTACCGAAATATACCTTGAAGACCTTGCCGAAGGAAAAATAACAGACCTTAATAAAACAAAGGTCTATGAATTTATGGCATCTCCTCTTGATGAACCCGGCAGATTCCTGATTCATTTTGAATTTAAATCGGGAATAGATACGCCTGATACCGATGAAATTCTTTCAGTGAAGATATATTCGGCTGAGAAGGATGTTTATGTTGCCGTTCCCGCTGAATTAACAGGGTCTATTGAGGTTTATGATATTATGGGACAGTTGGTTGCATCAAAAACAGCTATCAGCGGTACGCTGAACAAAATAACTGTCCGCGACGGCCAGGGTATTTACATTGTCAGAATGACAAGCCCCGGTCATATCTTTTCCAATAAAGTATTTATAAAATAAAAACAATTTGTTTTTATAAAAATCCCGACAGACTCTCTGTCGGGATTTTTTTTTAACTTTGACAAATATTTAAATGGAATAACAATGCGTTTTTTAGGTTCATTAATATTCATATCTCTGTTTCTCAACCATTTATCATCATTGGGGCAGATTTCAATCAATGAAATATGTCCGAAAAATGCCGAAGTAATAGCCGACTA
>JALSSR010000053.1 GCA_026984135.1 Bacteroidales bacterium | reverse complement strand
TGACGGGGATTTCCCCGACTGGTTTGAGATTTACAACGGCAGTGACCAAACCGTTTCATTACTAAATTGGACAGTATCCGACAATCCAGTTAACCCTGATAAATGGACTTTCCCGGAAATTAATCTGAAGCCTGATTCTTTTCTTGTGGTTTTTGCAAGCGGCAAGAACAGAAAAGCCGTTGTTGATCATTGGGAAACGGTAATAAACGCAGAGGAAATGTGGAAATACTTTTTTGCCACGGGAAATCCCGATCCGGACTGGAAAGAACCGGAATTTGACGATTCACAATGGCCCGAAGGTCAGGGAGGCTTCGGCAGAGGTGACGGTGACGACAACACTATTCAGCCCGACACCGTCCCGGCGGTATATATCCGTAAAATATTCAATGTTCCCGATACTTCATTAATATCAGCCGTCCTGTTGCAGGTTGATTACGATGATGCTTTTGTAGCCTATTTGAACGGTGTTGAAATTGCCCGTGCCAATATAGGATATGCGGGAAAAATACAAAATTGGAACGACTGGGCTTTTGATGCACATCCGGCACAAATGTTTCAGGGAGGAAAACCCGATGAGTTCAGAATAGATATGAGCTTGTTTAAAAATCTTATTCACGAAGGTGAAAATCTTCTGGCAATCCAGGGACTTAGTGCCTGGAACAACTTTGGAAATGCTTCATTGATACCTTTCCTCTCGTTCGGTATTAAAAATGATTCTTTCACTTACCAAAACGTACCGGAATGGTTCGGAAGCAAACCTGTCTATTTGCATACAAACTTCGGCTTATCGGGAAACGGCGAAGATATTATTCTCAGCGATCCTTCGGGAATTATCATTGACAATACAGAGTTCCCCGCTATGAATGCAGACAATTCTTTCGGAAGGATAAGCGACGGTACCGGTCAATTTACTTATTTTGCCGTACCGACACCCGGAACAACAAATAACAATTCCATTCCTTATAACGGTTATACAAAATCACCTGAGTTTTCAATTCCTTCGGGTTTTTACAACAACGGACTCGACATAGAAATCTCCAACTTCCAAACAGGTGATACAATACGCTATACACTTGACGGAGCAGTACCCGCCGACACTTCCCAACTGTATCAGAGTGCCATACACATTGATTCAACAACTGTTTTAAGAGCCGGAGTGTTTAAATCGGGTTTTATTCCGGGCAATATCACTACCAAAACATATTTAATTGATTTTGAAGCAACAATTCCTGTCATTTCAATAAGTGTTGACCCTTTCGACCTGTGGGATTGGGAAACAGGAATTTATGTTATGGGTCCCAATGCCGACAGCACCTTCCCGTATCACAATGCAAACTTCTGGATGGACTGGGAAAAACCGGCACATATCGAATATTTCGACACTTTACAAAATGTCGGATTCGACCAGGATATCGGATTGAAAATCCACGGGGGATATTCGCGTGCCTATCCTCAAAAGAGCTTCAGACTTCTTGCAAAAGGAAGATACGGCAAATCTACGGTTGATTATAAACTTTTTAATGACAAAAATATTAACTCATTTAAACGGTTCATTCTTCGCAACTCCGGACAGGATTATTACAGTACGCGTTTTAGAGACGCTTTTATGCACAAACTTATCCAAAACAGTACAGACATTGATATCCAGGATTATGAGCCTTCGGTGGTCTTTCTTAACGGAAACTATTGGGGGCTGTACAATATCAGAGAAAAGATAGGTAAATATTACTTGAATGAAAATTTCGGAACACCTGAAGATAATGTAAGTATTCTTCGTGACAACCAAAATGTTGTTGCAGGAAACAACTATCATTATGTAGCAATGATGGACTATATTAAAAACGCACAGGTAATTGATTCAGCCACTGTTGATTCCATTTCCAAACTTCTTGATATTAGTAATTACACCGACTATTTCATTACGGAAATGTTCTACACTAATCCGGACTGGCCCAATAACAACATTAAATGCTGGCGCGAAAACAATGAAACCTCCAAGTGGAGATATATTATGACCGATACCGACTTCGGTTTCGGACTTTATACATCTCCCACAAAAAACGAGCTATACAGAATATTACACGGCAACATACAATTCACCGATAATCATATACCATTCCGAAGATTAATGGAAAACGCCGGATATAAAAGGTATTTCATAAACAGAAGTGCCGACCTCTATAATACGGTTCTGATAAAAGAAAATATGATTTCTTTGATAGAACAATTCAGCCAAAGGATAGAACCGAATATGCCGGCTCATCTTGCCAGGTGGGGAGGCTCTATGACCGAATGGGAATCAGCCGTTGACATTATGATTAGTTTTGCCGAACAGCGTGAAGGTTATGTGAGACAGCACTATATTAACGAGTTCGGACTTACAAAACTTACCGATGTTACTCTTGATGTTGACTCCCTTCAACACGGAACGATAAAAATTAACACCATCACTCCCGATTCATTACCCTGGCAGGGGACATATTTTGACGGAAACCCGGTTGACCTGTATGCAATTCCCAATGACGGATACCTCTTTTCTCACTGGAGTTCCAACTTGATAATTGCCGGTGAAGATACCCTAAAACAACATCTTACCGTTAACCTTGATACAAATGATGTTTTCAAAGCATTTTTTGTAATTGACACAATTCCGCCCGATACCGCTCATATCGTCATTAGTGAGATAAATTACAAATCGGCCGATACACTTGATGCAGGTGACTGGGTTGAGTTGCTTAACATTGATACTGTTAGCCGTGATTTGTCGGGATGGGTTTTCAAGGACGGAAATGACGACCATCAATTTGTAATTCCCGACGAAACACTGCTTGATACGGCAGGAAGAATTGTCTTGTGTCAGGACTTATCAAAATTTTCGACGATTTATCCCGATGTTGAGAATGTTAAAGGCTCCTTTGATTTCGGGCTTTCCAAAAACGGGGAAAACCTCCGGCTTTTCAATCCGGACGATATACTTATAGCATCCGTAAATTATTCAAGTGAAGCTCCCTGGCCCGAAAATGTCAGCGGCACGGGACGAACGCTTGAATTGGTTGATCCCCACGGTGACCAGAACGACGGAACCAACTGGTTTTCAGGTTGCATAGGAGGTTCACCCGGTATTCCTTACGAAGAATGCGATACCATCGGTATTGATGATTATTTCTCAAATAACGGCTATGTTAAGGTTTATCCCAATCCTTTTAACAAAAAAACAATCATTGAGTTTAGAGCCGGTAGTGGGAAAGATTGTACGTTAAAAGTTTTTAACTCTTTTGGCATTCCGCTTAGAGAAGAAAGAACAATTTATTTTGAAAATTCAATTAACAGAATAGAATTCGACAGACGAAAACTGAATCCCGGGCTTTATTTCTTCACAATAAACGTAAATAACCGGACACTAATAGGGAAATTTTTAATTAAATAAACCGATATCTCAATAAATGATGTACAACAAACTTATAATAACCGTTATCTTTTCCCTGTTTGCAACAATTGCTACGGCTCAGGAACAAATTCCATATTCAATACATAAAGAGCAAAGCGACTATTATAAAAGTTTGCATCTCACAACAACCGCAGAATATGATTCTGTTCAGGGTTTTAACCGAGAAAAGGTTCAGCCTTTGCCGGACGATTTCACTTTGACCAAAAGAGTATTCGGATATTTTCCATACTGGGCCGGGACAAACTATCTCAATTACCAGTGGGATTTACTTTCCGACTTCTGCCATTTTTCATACGAAGTGGATCCCGCAACCGGAAATCCGACAACTACACACAACTGGTACACTTCCGAGGCCATTGATATGGCAATGGATAACAATGTTGATGTTCATCTTTGCGTTACACTTTTTTCGGGACATTACACCTTTTTCAACTCAACAACGGCACCCCAAAATCTTATTGATAATATTATTACTTTGGTTCAGGATAGAAATGCCAAAGGGGTAAATATTGATTTTGAGGCAATGCCTTCGGCTTACGGGGATGATTTTACGGATTTTATGATTGCACTTAGCGAACAGATGCACTCTGCCGTTCCGGGCTCGGAAGTGAGTATTGCAGCCCCTGCCGTAAACTGGAACAACACTTTTAATATTCCGGGTTTGAACGAATATATTGATTTTTTTATGGTAATGGCTTACGATTATTATTGGAACGGCAGCTCAACGGCGGGTCCGGTTTCACCATTATATTCGATGACTTCTTCGGGGCGCAACTTTTCAAGAACAATCTCTTACTATCAAAATCAGGGTGTACCCAACGAAAAGATAGTTATGGGAGTGCCGTATTACGGAAGACAATGGCCTACTGCAAACCAGTTTGCCCCTTCTTCAACAACAGGTTCGGGAACCGCTTACACGTACCGGTATATCAGGAATAATAATTCGGGATATTACTCAAATCAGAATAAATACTGGGAATCGAATAGTTTTTCCCCCTACTTTTCATTTTACACAAACGGCTGGAATCAATGCTTTATGGAAGACCCTTACAGCCTCGGAAAAAAGTATGATATTGTCAACAGACGAAACCTCGGCGGCATAGGTATCTGGGCGTTGGGGTATGATAACGGGTACACCGATTTCTGGGAAGTGATAGCAAACAGGTTCACAACATCATCACCATACATTTTGTCAGACACCATTTTTGATTCGGGAGGTCCCACATTCAACTATTACGACGATGAAAGCTACACTTTTACTATCCCGGTACCACAAGACAAACAGATTGATATTAACTTCGATTATGTGAACACCGAATCCGGATACGATACCCTTTGGATTTACGACGGAGACATTAATTCTCCATTGATAGACTTTTTTACAGGCAATAATGGTCCGGTGACCATTGAATCGTCATCAAATATTCTGACCCTGAAATTTTATTCCGACGGAGCAACAACCGCACAAGGCTGGAGAGCGGTTTATTCAGCCGTTGACCCAACTTCCACAAATGAAAACTTTTTGGATAATACGAAAAACTTTAAAATATGGCCCAACCCGTTTACCCGTAAACTGAACATCTCTTGTTATTTTGATATTTCTTCGGAAATAATTCTGGAATTGTTTGATGTACAAGGCAGGTCTGTTTTTAATAAAAATATAGGATTTTCCCGTAAAGGAGAAAACACTTTTCAGATAACAATTGATGACGGAATAATCAAATCCGGCATTTATACGGTTATTTTAAAATCAGGTGGAATAAACTTGAGAAAAGGTATTGCAATTAAGAATTAAAAAAAAATTCTATTCCTTCTTTTTCGCCTCCTCCCAAAAGACATCCATTTCGGCAAGCGTCATTTCTTTAAGTGATTTGCCAAGTTCTTTTGCTTTGGATTCAAGGAATTGAAATCGTTTTATGAATTTTCTGTTGGTTTTTTCCAATGCATCTTCGGGATTAACATTAATAAAGCGGGCGTAATTGATAATTGCAAAGATGAGGTCTCCGAGTTCGTTTTCCATCTTCTCCTTACTCTGCGAAGTTTCAACCTCCTTTTTCAGTTCGTCCAGCTCTTCCATAACCTTATCCCATACCTGATGAGGCTCTTCCCAGTCAAAGCCTACTCCGCTGACTTTTTCCTGTATTCTGTATGCTTTAATAAGCGGAGGAAGCGCCATCGGAACGCCGGACAAAACAGATTCACGCCCCTTCTCACTCAACTTAATCTTTTCCCAGTTATCCTTAACCGTTTTGGCATCATCGGCTTCCACATCTCCGTAGATATGTGGATGACGAAAAACCAGCTTGTCACTGATATAATTCAGGACATCAGCAATATCAAAATCGCCTGTTTCGGAACCTATCTTAGAATAAAAGACAATATGAAGCATCAGGTCGCCCAACTCCTTTTTTATTTCGTCAATTTTTTTATCCAGTATAGCTTCCGATAGTTCGTAAGTTTCTTCGATTGTGAGGTGCCTGAGACTTTCAAATGTTTGCACCTTATCCCAGGGGCATTTCTCTCTCAACTCATCCATTATCACCAGCAAACGCTCAAAAGCTTCAAGTTTTTCTTTCATTTTTCGTTTAACTCTTTTCTATTTTCCTAATTAAATCGGTAAGGTCGGATGCTTTGAAAGGTTTACTGAGATAAATATCCATTCCTGCCTCAAACAGCCGTTGTTTTTCACCGTCTTTAGTATGAGCCGTTACAGCCACAATTTTAGCTTTTCGGCCTTTTCCGGCTACGGATTTCTCAAATTTCCTAATCATCCGTGTTGCTTCAATCCCATCCATAACAGGCATTTGGATATCCATCAGAACCACATCATATTTATTCTTTTTGTACATTTCCAGCCCGACTTTACCGTTTTCCGCAACATCGGTGATAAAACCCTCTTTAGTAAGAATGCTGGTCGTAAGATGCTGATTTAATACATTATCTTCAACCAGTAAAATTCTGGTTCTATTTTTGGTCGTTGTGGTTTTTGCTTCCGAATAACCTTTTAACAGTTGTCCTTCCGTAACTTGAAATTTCGCAGTAAACCAAAATGTTGACCCTTTCCCGACATCAGAAATAACTCCTATCTTACCATCCATCATTTCCACAAGGTGCATACTGATAACAAGACCCAGTCCGGTACCTCCTTTTTTTCGTTCAACAGCAGCATGTGTTTGTGAAAAAGGTTTAAAAAGCTTGTCTTGACTATCTTCCGAGATTCCAATACCCGTATCAATAACCATAAATTTTATTGCAATTTCTTTTTTTGCAACTTTTGATCTTGATTTTAAATCAGGAGTGATTTTAATTGTTATTCCCCCTTTATCTGTAAATTTAAGGGCATTGCTCACAAGATTTATTAATACCTGGGATACACGAACCGGATCACCGATTAAAATATCGGGAACTTCACCGGAAATATCAGCTTTTAGATAAAGGTTATTTTTCTTGGCACCTATTTCGTGAAGGGAAATAACATCTTTCACAACCTTTGAGATTGAAAATTCCTCTTTCTCCAGAACAACCTGTCCGGCCTCGATCTTTGAAAAATCAAGAATTTCATTAATTATGTTTAAAAGATTATTCCCGGATACATCTATAATATCAAGATATTCTTTTTGTTCGTCATCCAAATCCGTCTCCCTCAGTACATCTGCTATTCCAATAATACTGTTCAGGTGATTTCTAATTTCGTGGCTCATACCTGCAAGGAACATTGACTTGGATTCAGTAGCTTGCTCCGCCTGTTTCTTTTCACGTATCAGGGCATCTTCGTACTTCTTTTGATTTGTGATATCCTTAAGAGTTCCCAGAATTGCCTTCTGTCCGTGATAACCTATGACTCCGACACTTATCAGAACATTAACAATGTTTCCGTTTTTATTTATTAACCTGAACTGATATGAATTGGGAACATCCTCGCCTCTATGTCTCCTTTTATAGCTGTTCTCAACTATTTCAATGTCATCGGGATGTATAATATCCTGAAAAGTAAGTTCGCGAAGTTCATCAAATGTATAACCCGTAATTTTCTCAAATGACTCATTAACAAATAATAACCTCCTGTTTTGGATAATAAAAATCCCGTCAAGGATATTAGATATAAGTGATTTCTGTTTTTCTTCGCTTTCCCTTAATTCCGATACTGCTTTTTCAAGAAGAATTTTTTGTTCTGTGATCTTGGTATTTTTCTCCTCAAGTATTATTCTGGCTTTTTTATTGATATGCGAACGATAATAAAAGAGTATGACCAGAACAAGTATCAAAATACTGAAGCTTATCACAGAATATATTATATACTTTTGTTTCTGTATTTGAAGACTTTGTACCTCATTTTCTTTTTCGTAAAGTTTTAATTGCTGCTCTTTGCTCTGAAACTGATATTTATTTTCAATCTCTGCAATCCGGCTTCTTGTGTCTTCATTGTAAATCGAGTCATTAACTTCAGAGTAAAGCTTATGATATTTCAATGCATTTTTAAAATCACCTACTCTCTCATAATAATCTGAAATTGATTCATACAAATCCATTGTAAGGCTTTTCAACCCATATTTTTTTGAGACGGACAAAGCTTTTCTGAAACTGTTAAATGCACTATTTAACCTGCCCTGAGCCATATAAACCAATCCGATATTTTGCAAAGTATTGGAATATGACCACTTATCATCCATCTTCTTCACTATCTTTAAAGCCCTGTAATAAAAATCAAGTGCTTTTCGGTATTCCTTTCTTTTAAAATAAACTTTCCCGAGATTATTGATATTAGCCGCCTGCAAATTCAGATCATTAAGCTCAACACTCAGGTCATAAGCTTTAATCAGGTATTCCTCAGCCTTGTCAAACATCTCTTTATCGGAATATACACTGCCAATATTTGTATAACAACTAAGAATACCCGGTTTGGCATTAAGTTCATTATATACTTTCAGGTTTTTCAAATAGAGATCAAGAGCTTTATCATAATCACCCAATCTGTAATAAACATTGGCCAGGTTGTTGTAAGAGTTTGCTATTCCGAATTTATCGCCGATTTTATTTTCATTTTTCAATGAAATATAATAATATTCAATACCTTTCTGAAAGTCTCCCAGCATCTGGTATATAAGCCCCATATTGTTTGATGCCCTGGCAACTCCTTTATAATAACCGATCTCATCACTTAACTTAAGTGATTTTTCATAATAACTTATTGCCTTCTCATTTTCACTTTTAAAATAATATCCGTTCCCAATCCGGTTATATGCACGCGCAATTTTTTCACGATTATTCTCTTTCTTTGCAATTGATAAAGCTTGGTTACAGTATTCAATTGATTTATCGGGATTAACATACCAATACTTCTTTGAAAGAGTTATTAAAAGTTCAAACTTATCTTCTCCATTTGCCTGTTTCAATACCTGTTCAAGGCTGTCAATTTCACTTCCTGCAAAGGAAATAAAACTTACAGTCAATAAGACAAATAAAAATATGATAAATCTTAACCTCATTACTTTTTCAAATTTCACTGCAATATTAAGATAATTTTTGAATTTAGCAATCCTGAAATAGAATAAAATCCAACTTTAAGAAAATACTCCCGATTCTATTATATTAGGTTGCAATGTATTTTTTGTTTTTTAATCGCTGTGCTACCAAAAGTGCCTGTTGCTGATATTTAAGAGCATTATTATAATCACCCTGATACCCGTATCCCATTCCAAGGTTACTCAGTACCACACGCTCCCCTTTCAGATTGCCAATAGAATGTGAAAGTTGAAGAGCCTGATTTGCATAATCAACTGTTTTGTCAGGCTACGTAACTCTGAATTGAAACGAAAGACTGTTAAAAGACTTTAACTTATCTTCTTTATTTACCGATTATAAAATCAGGAAATTAAATTAATATGCTTTTGCAAAAACCACCCTCCTTTTTGACGGTTTACCCGAATAAACACATTTACCTTCTATAGGATTGGAATCCAGAGGTATCGTACGGATTGTGGCTTTTGTTTCCTCTTTTATTTTTTCTTCCGTTTCCGATGTACCATCCCAATGTGCCAGCACAAAGCCTCCTTTATTTTCAATAATGTCTTTAAATTCATCCCATGTATCAACGGAATATGTATTATCTTCTCTAAAAGCCAAAGCTTTCTTGTAAAGGTTATCCTGAATCTGCTCAAGCAGGTTCTCTATTTTATTTTCTATATCTGCTATCTGAAGTATCTCTTTTTCAAGAGTATCACGTCTTGCAACCTCTATGGTTCCATTCTCAAGATCTCTGGGTCCGATTGCAAGTCTTACCGGAACTCCTTTAAACTCATACTCCGAAAATTTCCACCCCGGTTTAAAAGTATCCCTGTCATCAAATTTCACAGATATCCCTTTGGCTTCCAGTCCTTTCTTAACTTTGAGAGCAACTTCCGAAATTTCGTTAAGTTGTTCGGATTTCCTGTAAATCGGAATTATCACAACCTGTATCGGAGCAAGTTTCGGAGGAAGGACAAGTCCGTTATCATCGGAATGTGCCATAATAAGAGCGCCCATCAGCCTTGTAGAAACACCCCATGATGTTGCCCATACAAGCTCAAGTTTATTTTCCTTTGACAGGAATTTAACATCAAATGCCTTTGCAAAATTCTGCCCTAGAAAATGCGAAGTACCGGCCTGCAATGCTTTTCCGTCCTGCATCAATGCCTCAATGCAATAAGTTTCCACAGCACCCGCAAACCGTTCATTCGGCGATTTAACGCCCTTCAGAACAGGTAAAGCCATCCACTTTTCGGCAAAATCGGAATAGATGTCAAGTATTTTTTCGGTTTCTTCAATTGCCTCTTCTTTTGTAGCGTGGGCAGTATGCCCTTCCTGCCAAAGAAATTCGGCAGTCCTTAAAAACAATCTGGTGCGCATCTCCCACCGAACCACGTTTGCCCATTGGTTAATCAGTAAAGGCAAATCGCGGTATGACTGAATCCACCTTTTATATGTATCCCAGATTATT
>JALSSR010000052.1 GCA_026984135.1 Bacteroidales bacterium | reverse complement strand
AAGTTTCGGCAGGAACAATAGTAAATCCGTCGTAAATGGCAAATCTGGAGTATTGCACTTCGGGTTGCCCTTCATAAAGGTCGGCTTTATTAATAACGAAAAGAACACTATATCCGAATCCCGCACCAAACATATTACCGCTGACTGCAATCCATTTCTTGTTAAATCCGTAATTTGGGTAATCAAACCAATATTGGTCGTTGGGATCCGAATCAAATGAGTAGAGAAACCAGTTTCCCGTAGGGTCGGTATTTTCACTAACTCCTACAAAAAGTTTTGAACTGTTAACATTGGAGCTGCTCGGCATAACTATTATCCACCGTTTTTCATAAGGATCATACTTTATTTTCGGATCGAAAGTGTCGCCATTTCCAATCAGCGGATACCAGAAACTGCCGCTTCCGATGTCGGAAATGACATTCCCCTGTTTGTCCATAATTCTGAAACCCGTATTGAGGGTTACCATAAGATGATCGGGACCTGCCGCACCGTTTACATCGGGTGGAATGGAGTTGTTGTTATCTTCCAAACCCAAGAAGTCAAGATCTGGAAGGGGAGAATCATCTGCAATTCCTTGATATTGAGATTGTTTTCTGTCTTTATCCAAATATAGAATGTGTTTCTCACCGGAAATAAATTCGGGGAATATAGTCTCCTTATTTGGCCTTTTATTTTTGTGTGATTTTGCAGGATGGAGTTTGTCATACTCCTGCATACTTTTAAAACTTACTTTGGCTTTTTGAATGGAACCGCCCACTGTTTTGATGTATTTTTGCCCGAAAAGTAATACGGATGAAAGCAAAAAAACGGTTGGAATAAGGAAGTGTACTAATATTGTCTTTTTCATTTTTCAGAGATATTTATATGCGGATGCAAATGTATCATTAATATTTATAGTTTTGCATACTTAAAAAAAACAAACTAAATATTCGAATGTTCAATCTTTTATTATCCATAGCCGGTTTTGTACCTTTAATTTTTGGAGCCAAATGGTTGGTTGAGGGTGCCTCGGCAATAGCACACAAAAAAAATATTTCCAATCTCATCATCGGGCTGACAATAGTTGCTTTCGGCACATCCGCACCCGAGTTGGTGGTAAACCTGATTTCAGCCGTCTCGGGGAATGCCGGTTTTAGTTTCGGAAATGTAGTGGGAAGTAATATTATCAATATTCTTGTTATCCTCGGTATATCGGCAATGATATTTCCTGTTGCAGTTAAATCTTCCACAATCTGGATTGAAATACCGTTATGCCTTCTCTCCGCCATAGTATTGCTTATCCTTGCAAGTGACGTTTTTCTTGACGGTGCTCCCTCATCAATAATTAACCGTACAGATGGTTTGATCCTGCTAATGTTTTTCTTTGTTTTTATCTATTATTCTTTTTTCGCAATGAAAAAAAAGGATGAGAAGAGCATTGTGACAGTGAAAGAGATGACCATGGGAAGGTCGGTTACGTTTGTCATTCTCGGAATGGTTTTCCTTACCGGTGGCGGACAGATGATAGTCTATTTTGCCGAGAAGTTCGGTGTTGAGTTCGGCATCTCCGACAGAATAATGGGTTTAACGGTGCTTTCGCTCGGTACCTCTCTGCCTGAACTTTCAACCTCCGTAATTGCTGCGATGAAGAAAAATTCCGATATATCAATAGGTAATATCATCGGTTCCAATATTTTTAATACTTTTCTGATACTCGGGCTGAGCAGTACAATTAATCCTATACCCGTTTCAGATGTTCCGGGAAAGATTATTTCGCAAATAAGCTCAACCAACCTTGATATGCTTGTTAACCTCCTTGCGACAGTACTGGTATTTGTATTTGTGTTTACACGTAAAGGCCGCAGAATAGACCGGCTCGAAGGAGCTTTTATGGTTTTGCTGTATGTAGTTTATATGGTTTTTATTTTGGTATAGAAAGCAGCTTTTAATAAAGCCTGTAAAAAAAAGCTTTCCTGTTGCAGGAAAGCTTTTTGTGATCCAGACAGGATTCGAACCTGTGACCCACAGCTTAGAAGGCTGTTGCTCTATCCAGCTGAGCTACTGGACCATCCTTTCGGTTTAAATATATTTGTTTGTAAACCGGCTGCAAAAATACTAATATTTCATAAAAGTAAAAGGTTGAAATAAAAAAAAATAAAATTTATATATCTTTTCTTGAAACTTTCCGTATAAACTATTCCGAAAGTCATAAGTTATTTATTTTCAGGTTAATTAATAATAATTAGTTCAATACGATTTTGGCAATTATTCGACATCTGACATACGCAACCACTTTGTTGCTCTTGTTGACAGGCGCTAATCTGTTGACTGCACGGGGTTTGGACTCCGTAAAAGAGTTAGAGCAAAAGGCCGGTGAAGCAACGGGCGTTAAAAAAACCGAACTGCTTAATCAGCTTGTTACATATTATGTAAGTACGCAACCTGAAAAAGCTCTTGAGCTTGCTAATCAGGCACTTGATAATTCTGTGAAAGAAAATGATGAAAAGGGCAAGGCAAACTCATATATGTCAATTGGAGAGGCCTACTACGGGGCAGGTGAAAATATTAAGGCTCTAAATAGCTTTCTTCAGGCTGTTAAAATCTTTGAAAAAATAAATGATCAGGCCGGAATTGCTGCAAGTTCCGATAAGATAGGACTTGCATACCGTTTTTTGGGTGATTTTGACAGATCGCTGGAGTTTCATCTTAAGGCTTTGAAAATTTATGAGAAAATTAAGGATGACCGGGGTATTATTTCATCACTGGTAAACTCCGGAATAATATTCCGTAATTTGGGGCAGAATGAAAAAGCTTTGGAAAATTATGAAAAAGCTTTGAATTTGAGTGAAAAGACTGATGACTATGACGGTATGCTGAAAGCTTATGTTGCCATTGGAAATATTAAATGGTATGAAGGTGAAAATGATAAGGCTCTTTCCTACTATGAGCATGCCTATGACATAACTCAAATGGAAAACAATAATTCGGATAATGGTGCCGGAATATTAAATAATATTGGTAACGTCTATCGTAGTAAAGGGGAGTACAACAAAGCTCTCGGTTATTATTCGAGGTCACTGGCAATAAGTAAAAAAGCCGGAGATAAAAATATGATTGCCGTTACTTTGAAAAATATTGGGATTACCAACCTTAAACAGAGAAAATACAATAGCGCAATCAAGTTTCTGGAAGAAAGTAAAGATATTGCAACTCAGATACATCTCGCTAAAATACTGAAAGATGACTTGAAAAATCTTTCTTTGGCATATCAGAATAAGAGAGATTTTGAAAAAGCCCTGAAATATGAAACCGAATATGCAAAATTGAATGATGAGATATTCAATAGGGAGACGAGTAATAGAATTGCAACCCTGCAAATGGAATATGAGATGCGTGATAAGGAACAGAAGCAGACTATTGTGAAAAAAGAGAAAGAGCTCGATGTGTCGCAGTCAAAAAATGTCAGGAACTTTTTTATTTTTGCATTTGTTGTTATTGTGTTGCTGGTAATTATTATATGGTATCGCTACAGGATAAAAGCCAAAGCTAATACGGAATTGAGAAAAATGAATTCCGACCTGGAGAAGAGAGTGCAGGAAAGAACCAAAAGACTGAAACAGGAAAATGAACAGCGTAAAATAGCGCAGGAGCAGGCTGAGTTGGCAAATGAGACAAAGAATAGATTTCTTGCTAATATAAGTCATGAAGTCAGAACCCCGATAAATGCAATAATAGGATTTTGTGACTTGACTATCAGGTCTGTTACGGACCCGGAACATAAAACTAACCTGAAACGAATAAAAGACTCTTCCGAGCATCTGCTTGCTCTGATAAAGGATATTCTTGATTACTCGCAGTTAGAAAGCGGAAAATTGGAGCTTAAAAATGAAAGGTTTGAACTAAACAGCCTGGTTACATCCGTTATTAATGCCTTCTTTCTTGATGCCGACAGTAAAAAAATTAAACTTACATATTCCATTGATAATAAGGTGCCTAAATATGTCAGGGGCGATTCCGATGTTTTACGGCAGGTGCTTTACAATCTGATAGGCAATGCCATTAAGTTTACTGATGACGGTGATGTGAAGGTTGACGTAAAACTGATAGAACCGAAAGACAAAAATAATAATGTAAAATTGTTGTTTTCCGTTAAAGATACCGGTGTAGGGATAACCAAGCTGAAACAAAAACTAATCTTTAATGATTTTACTCAGGCCGACAGTTCTCACGTACGCAAGTTCGGAGGTGCCGGACTCGGGCTTACAATTTCAAAACGCTTTGTCGAAATGATGAATGGAAGAATATGGGTTGAGAGTGAAAAAGGTAAAGGTAGTAATTTTAAATTTGAGATAGTTATTGCTGCCGAAGAAGAAAAGGTTGCTGTCAATATTGTTGATGAAACAATTGAAAAGGAAGCGCTTCATATATTAGTTGCCGAAGATAACCTTCTTAACGCACAGGTGATTTCGGCATTCCTGAAGCGTCTTGGGCATACGGCAATAACAGTGGATAATGGTAAAAAAGCGGTGGATATTCTGTCTTCCGAAAAATTTGATGCCATACTTATGGATATCGAGATGCCGGAGATGGACGGTCTGGAAGCAACAAAAGTTATAAGAAGTGGAAAAGTTGATATTACGGATTCTAAAATACCGATTTTCGCTTTAACTGCTCATGCCTTGAAAGATTATGAGGATAAGTGTTATGAAGTTGGGATGGACGGTTATCTTACAAAACCGATTGATATTGAGAAACTTAATAAGGCCTTAAGTGCCCTTTACCCCAATTCTTAGTAGCTTTGCCTGCCTTTGTTTGCAGACTGCGATGTATCCCCTTCAGCATTAGTAACCCAACTGATTTTATCTCTTCTAGCAAAAGCTAAGGTGAGATAATGTTGCCGTATGAAATCTTTTATTTACTTTTGCCGCCGATTTTGAAAATCTATTTATAATATAAAAACAAATATACAAAATGGCAGGAACAATCACATTTACAATGATCAAGCCTATGGCTGTGAAAAAAGGTTTTATAGGTCCCATTTTAGCAAAAATAGCTGAAGGTGGATTTAAAATCAAGGCAATGAAATTTACCAAACTGACTGTTGAGCAGGCTCAAAAATTTTATGAAGTTCATAAGGAGCGCCCCTTTTACGGTGAACTGACAGAGTTTATGTCGTCAGGACCGATAATAGCTGCAATTCTTGAAAAAGAAAATGCGGTTGAAGCATACCGTAATTATATCGGAGCTACCAATCCCGAAGAAGCTGCCGAAGGTACAATCAGAAAATTATATGGTACCGATTTGGGAATGAATGCCGTTCATGGTTCGGACAGCGATGAAAATGCTGTTATCGAAAGTGATTTCTTCTTCTCGAAGATGGAGAGATTTTAAAACGCTAAAGATTTTATAATCCGGTCGGAATACATTTGTGTTCCGACCGGATTTTTTATTACATTTTTTTATTCCGGTCGTAAAATACTACTCCAACCCTGTTGATATGGCCAATTAAATCTTCATTTGTGATATATCTGAAAACGGAAATATCAAAAGTGTATGGTAAAAACAACTCATCCAAATCGTTTTCCACTTTGTTTAAAAGAGAAAGGTCAATTCTGTTTCCCAGAAAAGTCAAATCAATATCCGAACCGTTGGAATAGTTTCCTTTAGCTCTCGAACCATAAATAACCACCTTTTCAATTTCAGGATATTTTGCAAAAATATTATTGATATCCGTAATAACACTTGTCTCTAAACCGAATTCCATAGCTATTCATTTTTTGTTAATTCCGATAGCCTCTTCAATAGCTTTTCAAAATTTGATAAATATCCGGTTGTGATTGATTTTATTATCTTATCAGCTACCTCCTCATTGTATGTATGAGAAGTTCTGTTTCTACTTTTAATCATATCCATCCATATTTCTCCGTTCTCAAGGATGTCGTATTTAAAAGCTTCTTTTACAGCGTCTTTAGAACCATAGATTTCTTTGTTTCCCTTGTGGTTTAGGAAGTCTTTTAATGTTTTCCAGGCTAACTCATGAGTGAATTCAAAAGCTTGAATGAGTCCCTGTTTTTCCAAATCGGATAGTTCTCTTTCATTAGCAAGTTTGACGGCATTACTTAATTGATGTAATGCTTTTTTGTAATTATCAAACCTTTGTATCCATCTTATATCATCTTTTTTATTGTCCATTTTAATTGTAAAAACCTATTTTAATGCATACAAAGATAATGATTTTGGAAATAAAGCACCGTTAATTTTTTTCGTTTTTTAGCAATAGAACAAAGGGAATTGCACCAAGGGCAATTACAGCGGCGATTTTATATGTTGTAACAAGACCCAGCCAGTCACCGAGTAATCCTGAAATTAATACTGAAAGTGCGGAAGTGATAAAACTGATGGTCATATAGATGCTATTGATAAAAACCGGTTTTTTCTCTCCTCCGATATCCTGGACCAGTGCAAGCAGGATAGGAGTGGGAGCAAAGATGAAAATTCCGAGGAATACGAGTAAAATGAACGTCCAGATGCCAGAAGCGGAAATAAAAAGATACATTAGCACCGGAGTTACGACAGCTACGATGAGTAAAGCTTGCTTGCGTCCTATTCTATCGGAAACGGTACCGGAAAGAAAAGTGCCTGCCGCTCCGGCAAGTTGAAAAACAGCAAGGGCGGAATTGGCAAACCAGAGAGATTCCCCTTTGTCAGTATAAAAATAGACGGGAAGAAATGCAGTTAATCCCGATTTCATAATAGCCCTGAAAAATGTTATTCCGATTAAAATAATGAAAAAAGGCATCATCTCTTTGAAGGTTTTCATAAAACCGGAGCCGGCGGATTTTTTTTGAATTTCGGATGATATCCGTATTTTCTTTAATCTGAAATAGAGAATGAAAGAGGCAAGCAATCCGAAAGGCATTAATTTCCAAGTTCCTTCAAGCCCCCATAATGACACGGCACCTGTGATAACCAACGGCCCTACCGTTCTTGCTATCTCTCCTCCGAACATAAAATAGCTCATACCTTTGCCTGTTTTATCGCCCGATAGCCTTTTGATCATAACAGGTGCAGGAACATGAAAAACGGCACTGCTGACTCCCATAACGAACAGTAATATGGAGATAACCGTGAAAGAAGGTGCAACTCCGAGTAAACTCATTGCTACCGCAGTAACCGCAGGTGTGAAAATCACAAAATAACGGGCTGCTATCTTTTCCGCAATAATCCCGATAACCGGATTTAAAAGCCACGGAATCCGGGAAATCAAATCCCAGAGTGAAGCAACTGCAAGAGTAATTCCGAATTTCTCTATCAGTAACGGTCTTAGAGGTGCCAGAAATGATGAATATATGTCGTGAAGATTGTGTGCAAGCGACACAAGAATTACATCTCCCGTCCTGAATTTTTGTTCGTTTTTCATCCGTCCCGAATTTTTTGCAAAAGTAAGGTAAAATAAATACTATAATTTTCCGTATGCGGGATTTAAATCGGAGACGGTTTCGTATTACAGGATTTTTAAGTATCCGACATTGATTATACTGAATGATAGAGCGGGATGAATAAAAAGGGGATATGTAGATAAAACTCTTGACCTGCTTGAATACGTGAAAGAGTGAGGAGCAGTTGCAATTGTATGACGTATGAAACTTTTATTTGATCAAAATATTTCGTACAAGCTTGTAAAACAAATCATTGATATTTTTCCGGGCTCAAGACAAGTTAAAGAGTTTGGCCTTGAGAATGCTACAGATATTAAAATATTTAATTATGCAAAAAGAAATGGATTTGTTGTTGATAATTATGGATGTCTTGAGATAATAGAATAACCTGTTAGTATATCATAATCAGATCTATAAGATTTTCTTTTCAAATAGTTTCTGATGATTTGCTGCACATCACGATTATCCTGATAGCTGCGTATCACCTCTTTCAACTCTACTGTTGACAAAGCAGTATCCGAATCCGAAAATCCAAAACCCAGATATTTTCCGTGTTCAATGCATACAACCGACTTTTCTTTATCATTTCTTCCTTTGTCAATGATGAAGAAATTTTGGTTGTGAAATGTAAAAGGTTCGATGGCTTGCAATACACGTATATTGTATATCTCCGGCGATTCTTTTCCGATGCAGGCACCGTTGCATTTATGAACCTGATATTGAAAGCAAGCTCCTTTGGTGTCGAAAAGTCCGCATAATTTATGACAAAGGTTGTAGATTTCGGCAAGAATGAACAGGTTGTTTTTTGCGGTTTGATGCGACGAAAAAGTTGTAAGCGGAATATCTCCGTTGTCGTTTTTCGCAATTTTCAACCGGATATACCCTTCATTGTCGGTATATTTGTAAAGTCCCCATGGGAAAGATGTTCTTCGTTGCGCTCGGTTGAATTTGGGCTTGTATTTTTTTATCTCATTCGACTCCAGTAAAAGTGCAATCAACTCGTTTCCCGTAAGTTCATAAGATACTTCAGCTATTTGATTACGCATCTCCAGTGCCCGCTTTGTGCCGTAATTTGTAAGGTGTGACATAACCCTGTCGTGAATGTTCAGGCTTTTCCCGATGTAAATTATATCTCCCCGGTCATTATGGAAATAGTAAACTCCGGGTTCGTTCGGTAAATTGTCAATCACTTTTCTGTCCAGATTTGTATTCAGACCTTGAAAGGAGAGTTTTTTCAGATTCTCTCCGGCTTTCAGCAATAGCTCGAAAAGTTGCAAGGTAGCTGCGGCGTCACCTTTGGCACGGTGCCGGTGCGGGTTCTTAATGTTCAATTCATCACAAAGCTTGCCGAGTGAATATGAGCGTCTGCCGGGAAGTAGTTTGCGACTAAGCCTAACGGTACACATCTTTTCCCTCTTGAAATCGTATCCCAACTCTTTGAATTCGTGCCTGATAAAGTTGTAATCAAAATTGACATTATGTGCCACAAAAGTAGTTCCTTCGGTCATCTCGACAATTCTTTTCGCCACTTCATAAAATTTCGGAGCATCCTTTACCATCTTATTATTAATGCCGGTCATTTGCATTATCCTGTACGGGATTTTCACTTCCGGATTTATCAGAGTGCTAAACTCATCCATAACCTTTTCGCCGTCGTGAACAAAAATGGCTATCTCGGTTATCTTTCCGTTTTTCGGGCTTAACCCTGTTGTCTCTATGTCTATTATTGAATATTTTGTCATTGGGCTTCGCTGTCGTTTGCTTGGCACTGCTATATTTTCAGTTTCATTTGTATTGATTTAATATCCTTTCGCAATTCTCTTACCTCTTTTGCAATATCTTCCTTTTCTGTATTGGGTTCGGGCATTTCGGAACTGATGAAATTGACAAACTTCCAAATCTCCTTTACCTCTTTGACGTCAATTTCATAAGGCTCATAAAGCTTATTCAAAGAATGAAGCTTGAGTGTTCCATCTTTTTCGATTTTGTTTTCCACTATTTTAAAGACAATTCCTTCGTCCAGAGTTATTACAATGCAGGGTTGTCCGTCTTTCAGATAGCGCCAGTTTTCGATATATTCGCCTGTAACCCACGATTTATCGGGAATGGGAAGCATTGAGTCACCTGAAATTTGAAAAGTGCGGTACTTTCGTTCTTTTGAGAGGAAAGGCAGTTTGAAAGTCGGTAATATTTTAATGTATTCGGGGTCGGCAAAGCCGCTTGTATATCCTGCTTTTGCCTTTTCGTTAACCAACTCTATGTTGTCTTCGTTTTCGCTGTCAACCGTAGTTGCAAGTATTCTGATATTACTTCCTTTTATGAAAACGTCGTAGCCTCTTTCAAGTTGTATCAATTGGCTTTCCGGCAGTTTTGCAAGGTCAATCTTTACAAGGGTGTCAATGGCTATCTTGAAATAATCGGAAAAAGCTATTAACACACCAACACCCGGCTTTGCCACATTGTTCTCATATCCGCTAAGTGTAGAGCGTTTCATATTGAGTGCAAAGGCTACATCATCTTGCGTGCGCCCTTTTCGTTTTCTTAAAAATTTTATATTGCTGCTGAAATACATACTTTTATTGTTTTAAGCCAATACATTATTATTAAATGGTATATTTAGAACGGGCGAATTACTTTCCCCGGTTTCTATTTCTTCCGTAAGCTTGTTTTTAAGTTTTATATATGCCCTGATAAGCTCGTTTGTCGTTTTTTCCTTGAAACGGGTATCCTTTATCTTTTGCAGCAGAATTAGTACGTTGTCGTTAGCTGCGGCAGCCTCCTTGAGTAGCTTCAGTGCTTGCAGGCTGTTTTCTCCCACGGTGTAGCTTTCGGTTATCAGGTCTTTAATTCTTACCGATTCTCTTCTTAACCTGTTACCGTATTTTATAAGTTGTTGCTTTGGCAATATCATATTTAGCTGATAAACTTTTATGGCAAGGCTGAAAGCCGTTCTGTAAATCTTTGAATTTTCGTATGTCTCCATAGTAGTTGAAATTTAGTGTGTTATAAAATTATTTTAAAATTTTTTATCAAAATATATTGTCATTTAAAATAAAATGATTATATTGTAAACGTTTTTGTGATTAAAAACTAATCAAAAGTAATACTAATTTTTTAAATGTCAAGTATTTTTTTGATTTTTTTTAAAAAAGTTTGTTTATGGAGTCTGCAAATCGTTGCATAGTACATCTTGATCTTGATACTTTTTTCGTATCCGTTGAGAGGCTACACAATAGTTCTTTGTCCGGAAAGCCTGTAATTATCGGAGGTACTTCCGACCGCGGGGTTGTGGCGTCTTGCAGTTATGAGGCGAGGCGGTTCGGGGTGCATTCGGCTATGCCGATGAAGCTTGCGCGTATTTTATGCGATCATGCCGTTGTGATTCGCGGTGATATGGATAGGTACAGCAAATATTCAAAGATGGTTACGGAAATAATTGCCGAAAGTGCTCCCGTTTACGAGAAAGCTTCCATTGATGAGCATTATCTTGATATTACGGGAATGGATCGCTTTTTCGGAAATTTGAAGTGGTCGCAGGAGCTAAGGCAAAGGATAATCAAAGAGACGGGCTTACCCATCTCTTTCGGCATTTCGGTAAATAAAACGGTGTCGAAGATAGCTACCGGCGAGGCAAAGCCCAACGGACTGTTGCAAGTGCCGCAAACAGGAGTGCAGCCTTTTTTGAATCCTTTGTCAATCGGGAAAATCCCGATGATCGGAAATAAAACTTATCGTCTCCTAAGGTCAATGGGAATATCAACCATTGAGACCTTGCGGCAGGTGCCGCCCGATATGATGAACCGTGTGATGGGTAAAAACGGAACGGTAATATGGAAAAGAGCAAACGGTATTGACCATTCTCCCGTGAGGCAATATTCCGAACGTAAGTCAATAAGTACCGAGCATACTTTCGAAACCGATACCATTGATGTGACGATGTTGCAAAATTTGCTGATAAGTATGGTGGAGAAAATCGCCTTCCAATTACGTAAAAAGGAAAAACTGACATCCTGTGTAACCGTAAAGATAAGGTATTCGAACTTCGATACCCACACTTTGCAGAAACACATACCGTACACCGCTTTCGACCATATTTTAATTGATACGGCTATCGGACTTTTCAAAAGACTATACACACGTAGAATGTTGGTCAGATTGATTGGCGTTAAATTCAGCCACCTTGTGCAAGGCTCGCAACAGTTGAATATGTTTGAAGATACGCCGGAAATGACAAACTTGTATCAGGCAATGGATAAAATAAGATTAAGATTCGGAAGCGACGCCGTTAAAAGGGCGGTAGCCTTTAATATGTGATACTTCGTAAGGTTTATGGAGTTAGATACGGTATTGAAAACCGGTTAGATACGGAAAATATATGTACTTAAACTGCCATTCATATTACAGCCTGAGATACGGCACTTTATCCGTTGAAAAGTTGACGGAAACGGCTAAGGAGTATGGAATTACAACTTTGGCTCTGACCGATATCAACAATTCGACCGGAACCATATCCTTTGTCAAGGAGTGCCGTAAAAACGGAATTAAGCCCGTAGCCGGAATCGAAATACGAAACGGGAATGCTCATCTCTACACGCTGATAGCGCATAACAACGACGGATTTAAAGTAATAAACGATTTTGTCACGCATCACAATCTTAATAAAAAGCAATATCCGGTAACAGCTCCCCGGCTTGACGATGTTTTTGTTATTTATCCTTTCGGAAATAAGAGGGCTAAAGAGCTTGCAACTAATGAATTTACAGGTGTAAAACCCTATGAAGTATTGAAATTGGTGACTTCGGATTATGTTGAGGATATGTCGGGATTGGTTATTATGCAGCCTGTAACTTTTACGGATAATGCCGGTTTTGAGCTTCATAAAAACCTGCGTGCCGTTGATAACAATATACTTCTTTCGCAACTCACTCCTCAAATGATTGCGCACCCTTCGGAAGTGATGATGCCGGTTGAAAAACTGTTGAAGTATTATGAGCGTTTTCCGCAAATAATTGAAAACACCGTAAAATTGATTGACCGTTGTGAAATTGATTTTGATTTCAATACATTGAAAAATAAGAAAACTTTTACCGGAGACACCGGAGACGACGAAGTACTTTTGCGCAAACTTGCTTACGACGGTCTTGAATATCGCTACGGAAAGAATAACAAGGTTGCTTTGGAAAGGGTGGAGAAGGAGTTGAATATAATATTCAGGCTGGGTTTTGCTGCATATTTTCTTATTACCTGGGATATTATCCGTTATTCGATGTCGCGTGGTTTTTATCATGTGGGCAGAGGTAGCGGAGCTAATAGCGTAGTTGCTTATTGTCTGAAAATCACGGATGTTGACCCCATTGACTTAAACTTATACTTTGAGCGGTTTCTGAATCCCAAACGAACAAGTCCGCCGGATTTTGACATTGATTACTCCTGGCGAGAAAGAACGGAAGTCCAGGATTATATCTTCAAGCGATACGGCAGGGAACACACCGCACTTCTCGGCGCAACATCCACATTCAAAAGGAGGTCAATACTTCGGGAGCTTGGAAAGGTTCACGGATTGCCGAAATCCGAAATTGATACTCTTGTGGAAAATCCGGAATCGGGAATCAATAAAAACAGAATTACCGGCAAGATATTTCAAATGTCGGAGCAACTTGCCGGGTTCCCGAATCTGAGAACAATTCACGCCGGAGGCATTCTGATCTCCGAAGAGCCCATAACCCGTTTTACCGCCCTTGACCTGCCACCCAAAGGCTTCCCGACTACCCAGTGGGATATGTATGTGGCAGAGGATATAGGATTTGAAAAACTTGATATCCTGAGTCAGAGGGGAATAGGACACATTAATGATGCGGCGGAACTTATCCTTGCTAACAGGGGAATAAGTATTGACGTTCATAGTGTTGACAAATTTAAAAAGGATATGCGTGTCAGGAGGCAACTGAAAAAGGGGGAGACCATCGGCTGCTTTTACATTGAGAGTCCTGCAATGCGGGGATTGTTGAAAAAATTGCACTGTGACAACTATCTTACATTGGTGGCTGCCAGTTCCATAATCCGCCCGGGAGTGGCACGTTCGGGAATGATGAGGGAATATATCAAGAGGTTTCATAATCCCGGTAAAGTTAAATATCTCCATCCCGTTATGAAAGAACAACTTGAGGAGACATTCGGCGTTATGGTGTATCAGGAGGATGTATTGAAGGTCTGTCATCATTTTGCCGGACTGGATATGGCCGATGCCGATGTGCTGCGGCGCGCTATGAGCGGAAAATACAGAGGTAATAAAGAGATGATGCGTATTGTGGAGAAGTTTTTTGTAAATTGCAAAGCGAAGGGATATCCCGAATCTCTGACAAAAGAGGTGTGGCGGCAAATAGAATCCTTTGCGGGATACTCGTTTTCCAAAGCCCACTCGGCATCTTATGCGGTTGAGAGCTTTCAGAGTTTGTATCTTAAGGCTTATTTTCCGTTGGAGTTTATTACGGCGGTAATCAATAATTTCGGCGGATTTTATCATACCTGGGTCTATTTTAACGAAGCCCGGCGACAAGGCGCAAACATTGAACTCCCCTGTGTGAATAACAGTGAATTTTTAACAACCATCAAAGGGAAAAGCATTTTTATCGGCTTTATTCATATCGCAAATTTTGAAAATAAGACAGGCAGGAGGATACAGTCGGAAAGGGAGGGCAACGGGAAATTTCTGAGCCTTGAGGATTTTATTTTACGGGTATCTCCCGGAATAGAACAGCTCATTTTGTTGATAAGGGTAAATGCCTTAAGATTTACGGGTAAATCCAAGGCCGAGTTATTATGGGAAGCGCATATGCTTATGAATAAGGCGGTTCCCAATGCTGAAAAATCTCTTTTTTACACTCCGCCGAGACAGTATGTTTTGCCGAAACTGGAGCATAGTGCAATTGAAGATGCTTATGATGAGATAGAGTTACTTGGCTTTCCGGTAACTATTTCATATTTCGATTTGCTGAAAACAAAATTCAGAGGAGAGATTTTTGCAAAGGATATGCTTGCCAATGTAGGAAGAAAAGTAAGAATGGTAGGTCATCTTGTGACATTGAAATATATCAGAACCGTTAAAAAGGAGTGGATGCATTTCGGTACTTTTTTCGATGATAAAGGAGACTTTTTCGATACGGTTCACTTTCCTAACTCTCTGAGGAACTATCCTTTCAAAGGAAAGGGTGTATATTTGATGTTTGGGGTGGTAACCGAAGAGTTCGGTTTTGCAACGCTGACTGTTGAAAAACTGGCGAAGTTACCATTAAAGTCTGACCCGAGGGGATGAGTAGTATATTAACTTATCAAACTTTTTCGTTTCCTTGTTTTAGAGAATGAAATTAATGTACTTTTGTAAAAAAATGAAATAAGTATGTCAAAATATATAAGAACTTTTGAAACCCTTTGGGCGGATATGGACCCAAACAGGCATATGCGGCATACTGCCTACAATGACTATGCCGCCCAGGTTAGGGTGGCATTTATGGCTGAGCATGGTATGGGTATTGAAATGATGGAGAAATTGCATTTAGGACCTGTACTGTTCAGGGAGGAGACAAGATTCCTGAAGGAGGTCAGAATGGGTGAAACCATTAAAGTTGATATGTGTCTTGCCGGAATGTCGAAAGATGGTGAACGCTGGAGTATGGTTCATCATGTTTTTAAGCAGAATGAAAAATTGGCGGCAATTATTACCGTCGAGGGAGCCTGGATTGATATGATAACCCGGAAATTAACTCCTCCTCCTGCCGATATGCTGAAATATTTTGAAGAACTTGATAAAACTGAAGATTACCGGGAGATTTTAAAACGAAGTTAACTCACCTTTAGTTACTTTTAGTGAAGCTGCTATCAAAACATATTATAGTCATAGCCGGGTTAATAATACTGACCGGATCTTTGTATGCCCAGAAAGTAGGACTTGTTTTAAGTGGAGGTGGTGCAAAGGGTGTGGTTCATGTTGGTGTGTTAAAAGCCCTGGAAGAAAATAATATACCAATTGATTATATTGCAGGTACCTCAATGGGAGCAATTGTTGGAGCACTTTATGCCGGTGGCTATTCTCCCGACGAAATACTAAAACTGATTAGTTCGGATGAAATGAAGAAATGGATAAATGGTGAGGCTGAGAATGACTATAGTTACTTTTATAATATGCCACAGTCAAATGCTTCCTGGCAAAGTTTTCGCCTTAGATTCGATTCCGTATTCAGAATAAAGATACCTGCAAATATCATTACCCCGTATGAAATGGATTTTGGTTTTATGGAGCTTTTTTCAGGACCGGGTGCAGCTGCCAAATATAATTTTGACAGTTTGATGGTGCCATTCAGATGTGTTGTTGCTGATGTTTCAGAAAGTAAGCCGATTATTTTGAAGAGCGGAGACCTTGGTCAGGCTGTAAGGGCATCTGCAACATTTCCGTTCTATTTTAAACCTATTAAAATAAACGGAAAGTTGATGTTTGATGGTGGTATGTATAATAACTTCCCGATTGATGTGATGAAAAATGATTTTAATCCTGATTATATTATTGGAATAAAAGCCGCTTCACCGTATGGCCCGCCCGAAGAGGATGACCTTGTTTCTCAAATACAGTCAATGTTGATGAAGAATACAACAGAGGTGCTAAAGAAAGGAGAGGGAATAATAATAAAACCTGAAACTTCAAGCGTAGGCATTACCGATTTTACCCATACATCTGCATTTATTGATAGCGGATATACCGCAACTATAAGAAGTATTCCGGAAATTAGAAAATATGTTAAAAGAAAGGTGTATCCCGGCATTGTAGATTCTAAAAGAAATACTTTTAAGGCGAGTATTCCTCCGTTTCGCATTGGCGATTTGAGAATAAACGGTATTAATAAAAAACAAGAGGTTTATATAAAAAGGCTTTTGAGTATAGATTCGGTAAAATCAAAAAACAAGTTTATCGGTAAGTCGGATTCGGTTATAATTCGGGAATTGAAAAAGAAGTACCGTAAGATAATTGCTGATGAAAATGTGGAATATGTCTATCCTCAACTTGTTTATGATACTTCTGCAAAGAGATATGATGTTGAACTTGATGTTAAAAGGGGAGATAAAGTAAAAGCAGAACTAGGCGGACTTGTTTCTTCGCAGGCTACGAATGAGATTTTTTTTCAAATACAGTATAACTATTGGGCTAAAAAGGCTTTTAGTATTATAGCAAACACTTATCTCGGAAGATTTCATAACTCGGGTCAGGCAATGTTTGTTTACGGTATTCCCGGCAAGCTCCCGGTTTCCGTCCAAGCCTCTTATACTCTTAACGGGTGGAATTATTTTAATACGAACACATACTTCTTTGAAGATGAGAAGCCTAACTATCTTGTTGAAAATGACGGATATGGACGATTCGCAATCTTGACACCGACCAGTCAGCATAGCAGGTTAGGGGCTTGTGTAGCAACGGGAAGGCAGAAGTTCAGGTATTATCAAACAAACCGGTTCAGCAGAACAGATACGGCTGATATTACCTATTTTGATTTTTACAGCCCTGCAATCACATTGGAATCGAATACGCTGAATAAAAAACAATTTGAGACCAATGGATCTGATTTTAAAATATGTGCAAGGTTTGTAGGTGGATTGGAGCATACTATTCCGGGCTCAACAGTAGCCGATACAATGGAAACGAAAAGTTATCATAAATGGGTGCAGTTAAAATTTTCACTTGACAGCTATTTTTTGCATAAAGGAATATTTACTTTGGGATTGTACGCTGAAGCTGTAATCAGCAATCATCCTCTTTTTGATAACTATACGGCTTCTTTACTTGTAGCACCTAATTTTCAGCCTGTTCCTCAGATGTCAACCATCTTTCTGTCACAATTCAGAGCGTATAATTATGGAGGTTTTGGGTTGAAAACCGTATTTAGTATTTTTAAAAACTTTGATTTAAGAGCGGAGGGATATATTTTTCAACCATATCAGGAAATACTTAAAGATGAAAATGGCGATGCTTATTTTGGGCCTGAATTTTCTTCCAGAAACCTTATTGGTTCAGGTTGTCTGGTTTATCATGCACCTTTCGGACCGGTGAGTATGTCGCTTAACTATTATGAGGGAGCTGAAGAGCCTTTTAGTTTTAATATAAACATTGGTTATCTGATATTTAACAAAAAGCCGTTAGAATAATTAATATAAAACTTTCTTTGAATTAAATAATTTATATTTTTGCAACCCTTAATTAACGTATGTTATTTAATCTCAATAAATTGTTGTTTGAGCAACATAATGTGAACTGGTAATTTATGGAAACAAAAGATCAACTCAATCAAAATCCTGAGAATGTTGAAAATCAACAACAGGAGGAGAATTCCAAATCTGTTGTATCAACAGATAAAAATGTAAAATTAGATTCTGAAAATTCCGATATGGAAATAGAGAAAAGTGAAAAGACCGTAAAAATTGAGAGTGAAGTCTCAAAAAAGCCTGCATCTTCAAATGTGAAAACAGCAGTTGGAAAAAAGGAAGAGGAGCGTCCGGAACAATCGGTTGAAATGCCAAAAGAGCCTGCTGCGGCCTCTGCCGGTGAGGAGAGCAGTCAGGGTAAGGGTGAAACTGAAGCTGTTAAGGATGTGGAAGATAAGGTTGAATCAGAGAAACTTTCGGCAACAGAAACCGGGCTTGAGAAAGATAATGAAGAGCCGGATGCGGATAGTGAAAAAGAAAAAGCAGAAGTAGCTCATGAAATAAAAGAGGATGCTGATGATTTGCATTCCGAAGATGAGGAAGAAGAGGAGGATGATGAACATGAACACGAGGATGTGGAGGAAGACTATAATAGCAAAACCAGGGAAGAGCTTGTTACCATTTTGGAGGAGACCGTTAGGGATGAGGATGTTCTGAAAATAAAAAATAAAATCGCCTTAATAAAAGTTGCCTTTCATAAAATTGAAAAAGAGGAACAGAATAAAAAGCATGATGTTGATAGTGAGGTTGATGATGAAAAAGAAAGTGCTGAAGAACCCGTAAAAGTTGTTGATGAAATTGAAAAACGGTTTAACGACGCATTTGCAATATATCGCACTAACAGAAAGAAATTTCTTGAGGAACAGGAAAAGCTTAAACAGCAAAACCTGGAAGCCAAAAAAGTTATTCTTGAAGAACTGAAAACCCTTATTGACTCTGAAGATTCTCTTAAGAAAACCTACGACGAGTTTAAGACCTTACAGGAAAAATGGCGTGAAATTGGAATGGTGCCAAAGTCGGAAGTAAATAATCTGTGGCAAAACTATCATTTCTACGTTGATAAGTTTTTCGATAAGGTGAAAATGAATAAGGAGCTTAGGGATTTGGATATGAAGAAAAACCTTGAGTCTAAAATAGAGTTATGCGAAAAAGCCGAGGAACTCCTTCTTGAAACATCCATATTGAAATCATTTAAAGAACTTCAGAATCTTCATCATAAGTGGAAAGAGATCGGACCTGTTCCGCAAGATAAAAATGACGAAATTTGGGAACGATTCAAAGCTACAACGGAAAAAATCAACGAACGTAGAAGGGAACACTACAATAAACTTCAGGAAGAACAACAGAATAATCTGCTTGCCAAAACTGCATTATGTGAAAAGGCGGAGGAGCTTTTGACTGTGGAATACAATTCAATTAAAGAGTGGCAGGCTGCAACGGAACAAATTTCAGAACTTCTAAAGGTTTGGAAAACTATAGGAAGAGCTCCAAGGAAACATAATGACGAGATTTGGGATAGATTCAGAGGGTCGCTCAATACCTTTTATGCTGCTAAAAAAGAGTTTTTTCAAAAAATAAAAGAGGAGCAGGTCAATAACTACAATCTGAAACTTGATATATGCGCTCAGGCCGAAAGTATGATGGATAGTACAGACTGGAGAAAGACAACCCGCGACCTGATTAATTTGCAGAAGGAGTGGAAAGCTATCGGTCCTGTTCCACGTAAGCATTCAGACAAAATATGGAAACGGTTTAGAGCCGCTTGCGATACCTTTTTTAATAGAAAATCGGAATTCTTTGCCAACATTGATAAACATGAAGCTGAGAATAAAAAGCTGAAAGAGGAACTCATACTTAAGGTTGAAAATTATGAATTTGGAGATGATAAAAATGAGAACCTCAATATTTTAAAGGAATTTCAGCGTGAATGGACGGGTATTGGACATGTGCCGATGAAAGATAAGGAGCGTTTGCAGTCGGAGTTCAGGGCAGCTATTAACAAAAAGCTTGATAAATTGAAAATCAGTCACACTGAAATTCAAACAATGAACTATAAGCAGCGTTTTGAAAATATTGAGAATAATCCTGATAAAAGACGGATTCTTAATAACGAGCGTCATTTTCTTGTTAATAAGAGTAAAAAACTTGAGGAAGAGATAAATGTTTGG
>JALSSR010000051.1 GCA_026984135.1 Bacteroidales bacterium | reverse complement strand
CCCACAATCTCTTTTGCGGACAATGTCGGGTCACCCACAGGCAGTTTGTTAATATCAATTATTCCTCCCGACTCTTCAACAAGCTCCGAAAGAGAGTTCAGATGTCCGCCTGCACCATGGTCATGAATTGATATGATAGGATTTTTATCCATCTCGCATAAAGCCCTGATAGCGTTTGCCACTCTTTTTTGCATTTCGGGGTTGGAGCGCTGCACGGCATTAAGTTCAATGGCATTGTCGTATTCCCCTGTTGCAACCGAAGATACAGCACCGCCACCCATTCCGATGCGATAGTTATCTCCGCCCATCACAATAATCCTCTCACCCTTTTCCGGATGTCCCTTTTGACTATCCTCCTTTTTCCCGAATCCGACACCGCCTGCAAGCATAATTACCTTGTCGTAACCGAATTTTTTCATAGCGGTGAATTGCTCAAATGTAAGTACGCTACCACAGATAAGCGGTTGACCGAATTTATTCCCGAAGTCGCTGGCACCGTTGGAGGCTTTTATCAGAATTTCTTCGGGTGTTTGATAGAGCCATTTTCGGGGTGATGTAAACCTTTCCCAGCTACGGTTTTCTTCAGTACGCGGATAAGAAGTCATATAAACGGCTGTTCCGGCAAGTGGCAGGCTTCCCTTACCACCTGCCATCCGGTCACGTATCTCTCCCCCCAAGCCTGTGGCAGCTCCGTTGAAAGGCTCAACCGTAGTCGGGAAATTGTGAGTTTCGGCTTTTAAGGATATAACCGTATCAATCTTTTTAACACCGAAAAAGTCCGGCTTATCTTGTGTTGCCGGTGCAAATTGCTCTGCAGAGGGACCTTCGATAAAGGCAACATTGTCTTTGTATGCCGATACTATCTTGCCGGGATATTCTTTTGATGTTTTCTTTATAAGAGTAAACAGTGTTTCAGGCATCTCTTCACCGTCAATTATGAATGTTCCGTTGAAAATCTTATGCCGGCAGTGTTCGGAATTAACCTGGGAAAATCCGAAAACCTCGCTGTCGGTAAGCTGCCTGCCGAGACGCTTGCTCAAATCTTCGAGATATGCTATTTCATCATCATTAAGGGCAAGACCTTCCCGCTTATTGTAAGTCTTTATGTTATCAATAAAAATAACAGGCTCGGGTTCCTTGTCAACACGGAAAATATTTTGGTCTAACCCGCGGTACAATGCCTGTAACATCGGGTCAAAGTTAGCCTTATAATCCTTCTGTTTAAAAAACGCCTCAATACGTTTTATACCCTCAATACCCATATTCACAGTTATTTCAACGGCATTAGTGCTCCACGGAGTTATCATCTCCTTCCGCGGACCCGTGAAAAAACCTTCAAGAGATTCGTTGTCAATGTGTTCGGCGCCGCCGAAGAGCCATTTAAGTTTGTGAATTGTTTGCTGCGAAAATTTTTCAGCAGTTTCAACTGCATAAAATACACCGTTACCGGAATTGAAGAAATGAATCATTATTAATAATTTTATAAAAAAGATCCCTAATTTTTTTGCAAATGTAGGAATGTTACCGGAAGAAAAGCAGCTAATTTTGTTGCAATTTATTCACAAAAGAAATCCCTATAATACGCTAATTTTTCCTCTTTCGGGATTTAACAATGAATTCCTTTTCGTGGGATTTAGTGTCATTTGAGTTTTCGTGTTCTTATTTTTTTCACCACGAAAACACAAAAACCACAAAACCTTTTCATAAGAAGTCTTATGCTCGGGATTACAAATCCCAAGGATATTCAATTTCGGATTAGGCCGGCACACAATGCGGCGCTGACCTGCCCCTGCCCCTGCCCGTACGGTCAGGCGGGCGTCCGGTCAGGCGGGAATCAGAAAGAGACCGAAATGCGAGACCGTGTCATTCAAAGGGCTGTTCGGGATTTCCCAATCCCGAACCCGATATTTTGAGGATTTGCAATCCGGCAAAGAAAAATAATCAAAAAAATCTTTATCTTTGCCCGTATGAACCGCAACAGTACAAGCAGCATATTGCCCGCACCTGATAAAAATTTCACGCATCTTTTCGATTCGCAGAGCTTATCAACACCATACGGTAATACGGGCGGCTTCACATCCGCCGACGGCAGTTTTTACACCAACGACCAATTGGCTGCAGAAGGGTGGGCACACCGCAAAGCAAGACAAGATGAATTGGAACAAGGTGATTACAATAATACGGATATGATAGCCGCCGTTGATTTTAGTCAAAGACTTATGAATGACCTGATGAATGCAGGTGCTTACGGGATGATGAATGATGGGCCGGGAAGCGATAAATATAATTTGGTTTTCCCCGAATCTGTTAATTTACATGACAAGGATGTAATTAATGAATTGTTGGGGTGGGCAAAATTTATTTATGAAAACGATATTAGAGATATCTCAATTGGAAGAATTATTAATTTTCTCACTTTAAAAAAGAGTGATAAGAAATTTGGAGTTAGATACTCGGGATTTTTAAGGTATGCAAATGGGTGGGCAAAATGGAGTACTCAAGGTTTACCAAAAATTAAACAAAGAAAACTTGTTATGGGTGTTGACCCTATAGCAATGCCAGACGGCAATGGAGGATATACTAAATTTTCAATTGTATTTGAAGGATATCCTATATATTCAGACACCTATTTTGTAAATTTATTTGAAATAGTATTTGATAGTTATGAAACATTTGAAAAAGCTTTTAAAACTGTTTTTGGGAATCAAAAACCATACTTTATTGAAGGTAGATAAGAAGTATATTTTCATAATCTTATTTATTAGTTGCAGCAGTCATCAAAAAAATATAACAATTGATTTTTCTAAATTAAGAAAAATAAATCCAATCATTGATGAAGCAGGATGGAAAGTTGTAAAAACTGAAAAGTGGTCAAATACAATAGAATACACTTTACAGAAAAAAGAAAAGGATACAAATGAATTATTAGTTTTTCAAAAATTATTATATGATTCTATTTTTAACCCGGGAGATGTTAAATATGGATTGGTTATCTTTCAGAAGAAATTTAAAGATAAAAAATTTGGTTATGTAGTTAGTTTTGGAAGCGACACAAACTATTATTATAAGTATTATTTGGATAGACCGGATAGTATGATTTTTATTGTAGGAAAATATCTATATTTGGCTTATTATCATAAACTATCAAAAGTACAAAAAATGTATTTTTTTGCTCATAAAGATTCACTAAAAAAAATTAGAGGTAATGATTTGCCAGACTTACCAAACGAAAGAAAAAAATAATATTATTTTCTTTTACCGAACTCTTATTACCAATTTTACTATTCCTGATATAATACTATCAGTATTTAAAGCCCCTGTGAAATGTTATTAAAAAATCCTTATCTTTGCCCGTATGAACCGTTTTAGTGTAAGCGACATATCGTACACGGTACCGATTAGTAATACGGGCGGCTTCACATCCGCCGACGGCAGTTTTTATACCAACGTCCAATTGGCCGCTAAAGCGTTGGCACATCGCAAAGCAAGACAAGATGAATTGGAACAAGGCGATTATAATAATACGGATATGATAGCTGCCGTTGATTTTAGTCAAAGACTTACGAACGACCTATTGAGTGCAGGTGCTTACGGGTTGATGTATTACGGACCGGGTTTGGGCGACCCGCCGGATTTGATTCCTTTTGGCGGTGTTATGTTTTATACTGAAAATGGAGATTTGTTATATTCTTCCGGCAAGGGAAATAGGATTATAATTTATTCAATTAGTTCAAAGAATGTTGAAACTTTATTAAATGCTATAAATGCTTATAAAAAGTATTGGTCACAAAAAAGGCCTTGCATAAATTGTGATAATGAATATAACAACCCAGATTTTTTCCAAAATTTAGCAAATAAATATGGTCTCAATTCATACAGCGTTATAGCAGGTTATGGATATACTGGAAATCCATATGTTTTCGGTTATATTAATGCACCTTGGTATATGTATGCTGCCGCGACTGCTACATTTGCAGGAGAAGGATTTGCAGCAGGGTATAACTCCGGAAGAGCATATAATCAATATGGAAGATGGGGATACGAAGGATTTTCAAATCATTATAACACTTCTTTAAATTATGGAATTCAAAATACATGGTCAAATTATTTTGGACTTAAAAAATTTGAACCTTGGTGGTAAAATACTCTAGCTATGTTAATTGATTTTCAAAATTGGAAAATTAAAATGTGTGAATGGGCCAATTCTATTCATTTTACTTGTAAAATAATAAAACATATTTCTGTTGGAAGTGTAGGAGATTCATATACTGTAGAAATAACAGGCAAATATGATGAAATTGGTTTAATAAAAGTAAACCAAAATGCCGGAGGGAGTGATATTGAAGTAGTTCCGTCTTTTCTTTGGTGCGAATATTTTAATAAAAAACTAATAAATTTTGATTTGTCGTTGTTTCATAAAGATTTTTTAGACCGTCTATTAAATACTGGTAAAATAAAATCGGGAAACAAAATATTTGATAAAACATTTGGTGTATTATCATCCGACAAACATTTGGCTGATAAAATATTAAGTGATAGCGGAATTCAATCCATATTTTTGAAAAACAGACTATTAATTCTTAATGTAAATAAAAAAGAATCGGTAATAACCTTTAAAAATATGGCAACAGGTTTATATGAAATTAAAGAACTTGATAATATGTTAAACGATTTTATTTATATTCTTAGAATTATTAATAACATATTATTTTTATATAATTCACAAAGGTTTCCGAAGAATTAGTTTTTGTTTAGTGTGGCTAAAGAATATTTTTAATGAAAGTTTGTTAAAACTTTAGTATGTTGAAATAAATTACTATATATGTAGCTAAGTTATAAATAGATAAAAGATGTTTATTCAGCGTATTCCCAACCCGATATTTTTAGGATTTACAATCCTGCAAAGAGAAAAATTTAAAAAAATCCTTATCTTTGCCCGTATGAACCGTTACGGCTGGCTTATGAGCAATATTATGAACACTACCGGTGATTGGGGTTATATGGTAAATCAAGCCAATGAAGCCCCGCAGGGTGCCGCACGCTTTAACTTCGACAACCTCAATATGGATCAGATAAAAAGTCAATCTTCCGTTTGGCTTAGTACATTTACGGTAGTTGGTGAAAGAAGCCGGGGGGATGAGAGTGGCAAGGCTGGCGGGGGTGATGGATGGGTATTTGGGCAATCAATTGATATTACACTCCGTACAATTCAGTGAGAAAAAAACAGAAAAATATCATCCTGATATTTATAAAAATCAAAACGAAAAATTAATTAATTTTGTGGAAAAATTACTTATGCCGACGGTTATAGTCATAAAAGGTTATCGGTTTTTCTTTTATAGCAACGATCATGATCCTGTACATATTCATATTGAGAAAGATAATAAAACGGCTAAATATAACTTGTATCCTATTGAACTTGTGAAATCCAAAGGATTTAACGCTTCTGAACTTAAGACAATAGGAATAATAATTGAAAATAATATTGAATTTTTAAAAGAAAAATGGAATGAATACTTTAACGATAAATAAATCAAGGAATGCAGTAAACGTAAAATTTACCAGCACAAAAATGACTATTTTGCTTGAAGATGGCAGAGAGGTGTCCATTCCATTGGAATGGTTTCCAAAATTGAGAAAAGCCACAGTCGAACAATTGAAAGATTGGAGATTTATAGGGGCTGGTGAAGGAATCCGCTGGGAACAACTTGATGAAGATATTTCCGTTGAAAAATTGTTAGACTGATAGCAGGTGAAGTTTCTTAGCTAAAAACAAACAAAGTTTGCTATCCGTCAACAAAAAGTAACTACGAAGAATTACATTTTCAGGATTTAATAACCAATTTCTTTTGTGGGATTTAGTGTCATTTGTGTTTTAATTTTTTTTACCGTAAAAACACAAAAACCACAAAACCTTTTCATAAGAAGTATGCTTATAGTCCGGCATTTCATTTTTCGACAAATCCATCATTTATCTTTCCGTTCAGAGAAGATTTAGAGGGGCTAAAAAACAGGCGAATAATAATAAAACCGTCCTTTTGTCGGCATGCCGACAGACATTCCTTCCTCGCCGCAGTAATTTTGCAGCAGTTAAAATAAATTATTCATTAAAATAGGAGACACTATTATGAAAAAGACGATTATTATTCTTTTTATGGCTGTTATGCTTGTCAGTTCATTAACACAAGCACAGGTACAGATTACCAACACGGATACTTATTATACCCGTGATCAGATGCTTTTGGCAAATGAAATCAACGAAAGCGGCGAACCTTTTGCCGAGGCACTCGGTTACAATCTTGATGACCTTGACCCTTTCGTTTTGAACACTCCCGATTCAATTTCTTATACTCTTGGGATTGAGAATTACGAATACTCTCGTTATCAGTTGGGAACGGTTATTTCGCGTTCGGGCATTGGACTGCATATGATGTGGTCACCTGTAATTATGATGATGGCTGCCAATGAGCCTGATGATTTTGACGGTTCTTTTACAGGTGAGCCTAACGGTTACAAGGAAGATGATGAACTAATCAAGAACATTATGCATTTCAGTATGCTTGCAAACCAGATGCCGCCGGCACATCCCTGGCCCCAGTATGCAGAGTTTATCAGCGGCGATCCTCATCTGCCACAACCCATTGATCCTGATAATTTTATGCACGACTTCTCCACGCTACGCTGGGATCGTAGTCTTATGGACAAAACATTAAATCCCGGAGCTATGGGACAAACACTTATGAAGCAATACCTATGGGCACAGGATATGCTCAGTGCTTTTCACGATTCCATCAATGAAGGAATTGAACCAAACGGAACAATAACTCCGGATTCGACAAACGGACGCTTCGATCCTTACAACAATGTATTTTACGGCGGTGATAATGCCGACGGTTTTATAGGGCAGGTTTTGACGGCGGAAGCTATCAACAAGGTTATGTTTATGATAACAACACTTGCCTATGACGGTTCCGATCTCGGAATGGTTGATCCCGCAACTTATGACCCTGCTAACGGAATCAAATATTTTGCTTCCGGAATTGCAGTAACCGAAGGAATGGTAATTGACGGCCTTCCTCCAAAAGCGGATTCATTTACGGTCACCGATGCAACAAGCGAGCTTTTCGACCAGTTGTCTTTCCTTTGGGGTACCCTCAATTTTAAGAATATGATGGATCCCAACAACTCAAGCGATCCCGCCCACCGTGCTTATCACAGTGTGTTTGACGGCGATCCTTTCCCGGCAGCTATGTCGCAAACCGGAATGCCAGGCCCTTTTGACTTGATGATGGGTACAAGCAAAGTTATTTTTATGAACCTGATGGCAATGCACTTTAACGGTGAACAGGGAACATTCGTTGACGAATCAACTCTTTCGGGAGGAGCTCCTCAGCCGGGAAATCAAATTTCAACCGTCAATGCGGGATACGTTACAATGGTACTGGCAAAGATGGCTGAAGAATTTGCAGGTACACCACTTGAGCCGATGGCTGTTTCAGCTGTCAATGCTCAGGCATCTTTTATTGTAAACAGTTTACAGGATAACTCCGGCGGTTTTTACAATTCATATACATTGGGAACGGGACACGATGCCGATGCCAAACTTGCCGTTTCGCAAGCTGCCGCTGCACGCGGACTCTATGCCGCTTATGTCTTGACATCCGACAATCAATATCTTGAAGCTGCCAACGAGGCCTATATGTTCTTAAGAGACAACTTTTATTCGGCATCCGAAATGGCATTTAAAACCGAACTCGGAAACAATATGGCAACCTATACACCGGCAAATTTTGCAATTATCGCAGGTGCTTTAAGAGAAGCCAATCTTGTGGGCGGATATGACGATGCTCCGGCAATTTATGTACGTTTTTTCAAAAAAGTAGCCAACGCAATGCAATTATCCGAAGCTTTTGCTACAGGTGAAGCCGGTAATGACTCCGACGGCGACGGTATTCCTTTTATTCCGGAACAACCTGATAACCTGCCTCCGGTATTTGCAACCGAAGCCACTTTGGATATCACAACAGGAATCAATGAAAGCAATAGTGATTTTATCAATAGTTACTCGGTTTCAAACTATCCCAATCCTTTCAGAGGTACTACAACTATCGGTTTTAACCTTGAAAAGGCAACAAATATTTCAATTGATGTTTACGGAATGGACGGCAGATTCATAGAAACAATTGTTAAGGAGAGATTAGATGCCGGCAGAAATGAGATAAGATGGAATGCACAAAACAGACAACCCGGTATTTATTACCTGAGGTTTAAAGCAAATGATACTGTGCTTGGTGTTAAAAAAGCGGTATTGCTAAAATAGTTCTCTTATTTTATCACTTTTCCCTGGCTAATCTCAGGTAATTTGGCAGGTGGACGCTAAGGTGTTCACCTGCTTTTTATAATTTATCATATTGCTTTATCAAAATCCTTTTTCTGTCATATAGAATAATACCCTTTTTCTCAAGGTCGTTCAATGTGGAAGTTACGGTCTGACGGGTTGTAGCAGTCAGGTTTGCTATCTCCTGGTGAGTGAGGTTAAGGTTTACCGATTTTTCATCTCCGACATCCCTGCCGTGTTCGTCGGTAAGATCTTTAATAAAACTACGGATACGCTCAGGTGCGCTTTTAAACCAAAGAGACTCAAGCCTTGCCTGTATTTTTCGTAATCTAAAGCCTATTATCTTAGTGATACTAAGATTCAACCTTGAATTGCTCTGCATAAACTCACTAAACTCATTCACATCAATACTGCAAACGAGAGCATCCTCTGTGGCTTCCGCTATCTGCTTTCTCTCTCCCTGACCCGTTATGGCAAGCTCCCCGAAAATCTCTCCTTGTCCGAGAATAGCGTGTATCATCTCCTTACCGTCTTCCGACACCGAAGATATTTTCACCTTTCCCTCTTTTAAAAAATAGATTGTATTTGACTTTTCATAAGGCAGATATATGACCTCGTTTTTGTGGCAGTTTCTCATCCTTGTTCTTTCGTTAAGTTTCATCATCTCTTCTTTTGACAATGCCTTCAGGATGTTGAAGTTTTCGAGATACCATAATTTTTTACCGGAGTTATCCATAGTTCATCAGGGATTTTTTACAAAAATAGCGGAAAATTTAACATAAATTTAAAATTAATCATTTAAAAAATGAATTACTTTCGCACGCTCAAAATTTTGTAAATGAAATTAATAAATTAAAAAACAGATAATTATGAAAAACGAAGTAAATGAAAAGTTGGTTAAAAGTTGCAATGATGCTCTTGCAACCATAAAAAAGATCAATATTGAAGATTATTCCGAACTAAGTTCAAAACTTGAGTGGTGTATCGGAAGTTATCAGCACGACAAAAATCCAGCGGGGCTTATTGAGTACGGCACTTTGGCCTTAAAAGCACTGAAACAATACAAGTCGAAAAATCCACGTAAAGTGAACAAAAAGATTATTGAAAATCTTGAGAAAGTTATTGGAAATTATTCAAAGAATTAATCTTTGTGCAAAATACATAGTTGTAAAGCCGGCAAAATATTTGCCGGCTTTTTTTTCTAAAAAACATCTTTTATTTGCTACATTTGTAATGATTTCCTTTCTTTGTCGTTTCATTTGATAATGAAAAAATTTTTTTTATCCGTATATGAAACACCAATCGGAATATCAAACTGATAATCAAAAGATAGAGGTGCTCAGGAAAACGAAAGTTTTCTCGGAAACCGAGGAGTCGGTGTTAGCAGAAATCTCCGCCGGACTTCAGGAAATCAGTGTTCGCCGTAATCATAATATTTTCAAAAAAGGAGATGAAGGTGATGCGATGTACATCATAAAAAGCGGTAGTGTACGTGTTCACGACGGAGGCCATATCCTTTCGAGGCTCTTCCCGGGTCAGGTTTTCGGTGAGTTTGCCCTGTTTGACAAAGAATCGCGTTCGGCCTCCGTAACTGCTGACGAACCGACCGTTTTATACAGACTTAGTCAGGATAATTTTTATGAAATAATGGCTGAAAAAGCGGAAGTGACAAAAGGAGTACTGAAAAAAGTCATCCGAAGGATAAGGGAAATGAACGTGCTGGAGAGTAAGCTTGCCAAAAGTTATCTGAAGATTTTGAAACAAAAACAAGAAATTGAAGAGCAACATAAAAACATCCTTGATCAAAAAGCCGAACTTGAAATTGCGAATAGGAAACTAACCGCTCTCAATGAGGAGAAAAACCGCCTTATCAGTGTTGTGTCACATGGCTTGCGCAATCCACTGACAAGTAGTCTTATTGTAGTTGACCTGATTGAAAATGATTCTGATAATCTTACAAGTGATCAAAAAGAATATGTACATTTGCTAAACGACGGTTTACACCGTATGAACAGTATGATAAATCAAACCCTTGATATTGACACCATCCAACTGCAACGCAGCAATCTGAAAATAGAAAGGGTCAATCTTGCGGAGATATTAAAACAGGTAGAAAAAAGTTTTAAGTATGCATTAAAAATAAAAAAACTGACCCTGGAATTAAAAACAGAGGATTTATATGCCGAAGTTGACCGCAATTTCATCTTTCTCATCTTTGACAATATTGTATCCAATGCGGTGAAATTTTCTCCGGCCGAATCAAAGATTCATATAGAATTATTCCGTTCGGGAGAGAGAGCAAGAATTGAGATAAGCGACGAGGGCCCGGGTATAAGCCGGGAAGCGTTGAAAATACTGTTTGACAAACCGCAGGCACATGGCAGGTCAAAAGATAAAACAGGCCTGTCAATTGTTAGAAAATATGTGGAGGCAATGAACGGTAACTTTGAAGTTATTTCAAATCAGGATAGGGGAACAACTTTTGTTGTGTCATTTCAAACTTAAACGGATGTTAACGGTTTTATCGCCGCTTTTACCTTTAAACTTTCTTTCTGCCTTGTAAGTTTATCTTTTGATACTTTTACATCTTTATCAAGTTGCGATTACGGCATAAATCAGTGTTATCAAAATTATCTTATTTTTGCAAATTCTAAAAAAGTGTTTACGAAGAATTTAAACATGGATATTAAACGTACATTTGACTTATTGCCACGATATAAAGCCCGGTTCAGACCCAAAGATGATGTATTGGCAGGAAAAGTTGACGGGAAATGGGTAAAATATTCCATTGACGATTACATTGAAGCTGCAAATAATATCAGCTATGCTCTTTTGAAATCGGGAATAGGAAAAGGAGATACAATAGCCACAATAACTACAAACCGTCCGGAATGGAATTTTCTGGATATGGGCATTGCGCAAATTGGAGCCATACACGTCCCTATATATCCTACAATCAGTGAATCGGACTACGAGTATATCCTGAAACATTCCGGTGTAAAGATGGTCTTTATCGAAGGAAAAGAGCTATTACGAAAAATTGAAAATATTCTACCGTCAATAACCTCAATTCAAGAGGTTTATACATTCAAAAAGATTGATATTGTAAAACCTTTGGAGGACTTTATAAAACTTGGAAAGGAGAATGCCGTCCCTGCACAACTTGAGGAGATAAAAGGGGCAATAAAACCTGAGGACACGGCAACTCTTATCTACACATCCGGCACAACCGGCAACTCAAAAGGTGTTACCTTGTCGCACAATAATTTCATTAGTCAGGTAAAGGACCTCTTTCATATTTTTCCTGTTGACGATACCTGTAAATGTTTGAGTTATCTGCCTGTGAGCCACGTTTACGAAAGGACCAATCTCTATGTTTACCAGTATCTTGGAGTTTCAATATATTATGCCCAGAATATGGGTACAATAGCGGACAATTTAAAAGAGATTAGCCCCGAGATGCTTACCACCGTACCGCGCCTTCTCGAAAAGGTGTATGATAAAATCGTTGCAAAGGGAATGAAACTGAAAGGTGTAAAGAAGAGTTTGTTTTTTTGGGCATTGAATCTCGGTTTAAAATATGAAGTTGACGGTAAGAACGGCTGGTTTTACGAAAAAGAGCTTAAACTTGCCAATAAGTTGATATTCAGCAAATGGCGTGAGGCTCTCGGCAATAATATGCGTGTAATCGTCTCGGGTGGTGCCGCTCTGCAGCCGCGTCTTGCAAGGGTTTTTACTGCCGCACAAATACCTGTTCTCGAAGGCTACGGACTCACGGAAACATCTCCTGTTATTGCCGTAAACACAATGGAGCCCGGCGGATTACAATTCGGAACCGTGGGTAAACCGCTGAAAAACGTTACCGTAAAAATAGCTGATGACAGTGAAATACTTGTCAAAGGCCCGAATGTAATGCAAGGATATTACAAAGACCCTGCTATGACAAAAGAAGCCATTGACAAAGATGGCTGGTTCCATACCGGAGATCAGGGAAGAATAGAGCCTGAAGGTCATTTGAAAATAACAGGACGGAAAAAGGCGATATTTAAAACTGCAATGGGTAAGTATATCAGTCCCGAACATATTGAGAATAAGTTTGTGGAATCACCATTCATTGATACGATACTGGTTGTGGGTGAAAATCAAAAATTTGCAGCGGCTCTTATAGTGCCGGATTTTCTGTTTTTGAAATCTTGGTGTGCAAAAAAAGGCATTAAATATACGTCAAACTCCGAAATGATAAATAATCCGGAGGTTGTTAAACGATTCAGGCAAGAGGTGGCCGAATACAATAAAAACTTCGGCAGCTACGAGCAAATCAAAAAGTACAAACTTCTTGACAAAGAGTGGACTATCGAAACACGTGAGCTTACCGCAAATCTGAAACTTCGCAGAAAATATATCTATGAAAAATATGCCGCGGAGATTGAAGGGTTGTTTAGATAGTTCTCTTTAAAAACTTTACAACGTTTAAAATGAATCTTTTGGTGATATTTTTATTTTCTTTCTAAAATAAAAAAACATTATTATCTTTGCATAATCAATAGTTAAACAAAGGAAACAAGTATGGTTACCAGAGATATAATAAAAAAAGAAATAGACAAGGTTCAGGAAGATAACTTAACAGCATTATATAATATTATTAAGGTTTTTGAATTACCAAAGGGATTGATTATTAATTCTTCAGAGATAAAACCGGAGATTGGTAATTCAACTTTGATTGAACCCGATTGGGGTACTTTTATTAATGAAACTTATGGTAGTTTAAAAGACGACCCGATAAAACGAGGGCCACAGGGTGAATATGAAATTAGGGAAGCTATATAATGATGAGATATTTACTTGATACAAATACTTGCATTAAATTTTTAAATGGCCGTTCTGAGAATATCAGAAAAAATTTGGAATTGAAACATCCACACGATATTTTTTTATGTTCAATTGTGAAAGCTGAATTATATTTCGGCTCAATGAAAAGTTTATATCCTAAAAGAAACCTGGAAATACAAAAAAAATTTGTTAATAACTTTATTTCTCTGCCTTTCGACGACAAATCAGCAGTTGTTTATAGCCAAATTCGAACTTACTTGGAACAATCGGGAACACCAATAGGACCTAATGATTTGCTTATCGCATCCATTGCTTTAGCTAATGAATTAATTCTTGTTACTAACAACACACGTGAATTTTCAAGAATTAAGAATTTACATATTGAAGACTGGGAAAGATAACTTATTTGAGTTATACCTTTACATAAATACCGGCTTTCAACATTTAAACGTCGGCTAATACCTGACGATCAATATTCAGCGAAAAATTGCCGGGAAATTTAGGAACGACATCTTTGTACATTTCATTGAGTTGTTGCATTACCTTATTAACATCGCTAAGGTCAGTTATAACACCTTTTACACCAATCTCCTTTTTTTTGTAATCAAGGTACAGGGCAACAATCGGAACATTAGCCTTACGGGCAATATAGTAAAATCCTTTTTTCCATTTTGAAACCTTTTTCCTGGTTCCTTCCGGTGCTATAATAATATGAATTTCATCCTTTTGCGAAATCAATTCGGCAATCTGGTCAACGTAACTCGTATTGGCTTTCTTTCTGTCTATGGGTATTGCCCTGACAGCTCTGAAAAGAATGTTAAGCGGGAAAACAAAGAGTTCCTTTTTGGCCAGAACATTGTATTTCAACCCGATCTGATTAAGATAAAGTTTGCCGATGAATGAATCCCAATTGCTTGTGTGGGGGACAAATATGGAAACCGATTTTTTTATATCGGGGAATTTATTCCCTATTTTCCAGCCCATCAGATTTTCATATATAAACCCCGAAAGTGTTTTCATTTTACCGATACGTTTTAATTAAATTACAAAATTACAATTTTGAAATGATTTTGTCAATGAAGAATTTTAAAAAGCAACTCTTTAAGCAGTTCACCGTCGGTTGCTGAAATATTATCAACTCCTTTCGACTTGAGGTCATATTCGCGTAAGTATGAAATTATTTTAACAACCTTGGCAATATTATAATTTCTTGCGGCTATTTCATAATCTTTAACAAAAAAAGGATTTATTCCCAGTTTTGCAGCAACATTATTTCTCGATTTATCCTTTAGTCTGTGATAAAGAAGGATGCTGGAAAAATAGTTATACAAAATTATGATGGTTTTCACTATCGGGTTATCCTTGGGATTAGCCGCAAAATAATTGGCTATGCGGTTGGCTTTAACAATATCACGTTGTGCCAGAGCCTTTTGCAACTCAAAAATATTATAATCTTTACTAATCCCGATATTCTTCTCGATTAAAATATCGTTTATCTCCTCGCCTTCTTTCAGGTTTATTGTGAGTTTACCTACCTCATTAGCTATTTTACCCAGGTCGGTTCCGAGATATTCGGCAAGCAATGCCGATGCTTTCGGGGTAATTTTCAGGTTTTTATTTTGGATATAATTCGTAATCCAGGATTGTACCTGATTATCGTAAAGTTTTTTTGATTCAAAAAAAACACCCTTTTTGGCAATTAACTTGGCAAATTTCTTTCTTTTGTCAACCTTTTTATACTTGTAGTTTAGAACAAGTATTGTAGATGATAACGGATTTTCAACATAAGATACCAACTCTTCCATTTTAGGTTTGGGCTTATCAAGATCCTGTGCTTCTTTAACGATAACAACCTGATAATTTGACATCATCGGAAAGCGCTTTGCATAGCTTATTATTGTCGGGACATCAACATCCCGTCCGTAAATAATTGATTGATTAAACTCTTTCTCCTCCTCTGTCAGAACATTATTCTCAATGAAATCCGATATCCGGTCAATGTAATATGATTCCTCGCCGGTAAGCAAATAGACCGGGTAGTAAATCTTCTTTTTCAGGTCGCTTATTATCTGTTCGAATGTCACTTAAAAATCCGCTTTTATCCGGTTTTTAGCTGTCAAATCTAAGATGTTTGACAGTCAAGCCGTTGTTTATTAGTTGTTTCAATGAATCAATACCTATTTTAAGATGGTCATCAACAAAATTTTGGGAAACCTTTTTATCACTTTCTTCCGTTTTCACTCCGGAAGATATCATCGGCTGGTCGGAAACCAGAAGCAGTGCCCCTGTAGGTATCTGATTGGCAAAACCGACTGTGAAAAGAGTTGCCGTTTCAAGATCAATTGCCATACTCCGGGTTTTTCTCAAATATTTTTTAAACTTATTATCGTGCTCCCAAACGCGACGGTTTGTCGTATAAACGGTACCGGTCCAGTAATCTTTTCCATGATCCCTGATAGTTGTCGAAATTGCCTTTTGCAGGCTAAATGCCGGCAGTGCAGGCACTTCAGGCGGGAAATAGTCGTTTGATGTTCCCTCGCCGCGTATTGCGGCTATGGGCAGTATTAAGTCGCCGAGATTGTTTTTCTTTTTCAATCCTCCGCATTTTCCAAGGAAAAGGCACGCCTTGGGGTGAATGGCACTTAGCAAATCCATTATTGTTGCGGCATTGGCACTACCCATATTAAAATTGATCATCGTTATATCGCCTGCCGTTGCACTGGGCATCGCTCTATCCAGCCCGTTTATATCCACATTATTCCATTCGGCAAATAAATCAAGATAACTGTGAAAATTAGTTAGCAAAATATATTCACCAAAATCTTCCAATTTTGTACCTGTATATCGTGGCAGCCAGTTATCAACAATTTCTTTCTTAGTTTTCATTTTAAAAATTTTTGCAAAGATAATGGTTTTGGAAATAGGTAAAATTGTTAAATTCGCAGTTTGATATTTGTTGGCAAAACCTTTAAGATTTCAAAGGCTTGTGCGATGGCAATCTTGCAGGTTTACGATAAGAATAATTTAATAAATGATATTTAATAACACAAAAAAATATTGATATGAAAAAATTTGCAGTAGTACTTTCGGGTTGTGGCGTTTTCGACGGAGCTGAAATCCACGAAGCCACATTAACAATGCTTGCCATTATGAAAGAAGGAGGTGAATATCAGGTTTTTGCTCCCGATATTCCTCAACATCACGTAATTAATCACATTACAGGGGAGGAGATGAATGAAAGCCGCAATGTTTTGATTGAGTCGGCGCGTATTGCAAGAGGGAATATAAAAGATTTAAAAGAGTACAATCCTTCGGATTTTGACGCATTAATTTTTCCGGGTGGATTCGGCGCTGCCAAAAACCTTTGTGACTTTGCTTTCAAAGGTGCCGATTGCACTGTTAACGAGGATGTAAGGAATGCCATTTTAAAGACGGCTGAGCAGGGTAAACCAATAGGAGCTTTGTGTATCTCTCCGGTGATAGTGGCAAAAGTATTCGGTGACGTGGAGTTGACCATCGGTCAGGATAAAGGTACTGCCGAAGCGGTTGAAAAGATGGGAGCCACACACAAACAAACGAACCACGGTGATGTAATTCACGATGTACGTCACAATGTTTTCACAACACCTTGTTATATGCTTGATGCCAACATAGTTCAGATATGGGATGGTGCCGACAACATTGTGAAGGCTATAATGGAGAAGATTTAGCTACTAAATTTTCTTATAATTCTTATATCTTCCGATTTCTCTGCCAGTCACTTTTTCCAGAAAGTTAAGAAATCGCTTGGCAGGAGGGAGTTTAACGCCCTTAGTAGGGTCATATGTAAATGTCCAGTTTTGTCTGTTTATTCTTTCCTGCATTACTTCAGGGTGGGTCCCTTCAAATTTCGCAAGGGAGTCAATCGAAGAATAATCAAACTCTTCGCTGACGGCAATTTTTTTCTCAACAAACTCATCGTCATGCCACATTTTCTCAAATTCTTTTCTTTTCTCCTGCTGTGTCCTGGGGTCTTTAACCCATCCGTAATGATACATCCACGCATCAATCGGTTTTACTTTCAGCAAACGGTTATTTTTCCTGAATCCCTGAGCATCACGAAACGAATGTATCTGTTTATCGTTTCTGACAATCCTGATTTCGTGTCCGTACCATTTTCTGGAATTGCCGACATAATCATACGATCCGTAGAAATGCAGATAATTGAATAAAAGACCATCGACACGGGGATTGTCTTTCCACTTTAACATTGCTTCCTTTATAACAGGCAGATACTTTTCGTGAACACATTCGTCAGCCTGTATGTAAAATCCCCAGTCACTCTCTTTTGAAATAGCTTCAAAGGCTTTGTTGGTTTCAACAGCCAATACCTTGCCTCCTTCTCTTAAAGAATCGTCCCAAACGGTTTCAATTATTTTTATTTTATCCGAGCCGATATTTTTTATCAATCCAAGAGTATCATCTTCCGATTTTCCGACAGCAACCACTACTTCGTCACACACGGGCAAAATGGATTTAATTGCTTCCACGATTGGAAAATCATACTTAACAGCATTCCGAATTATTGTAAAACCTGAAACTTTCATATTCAAATTAATTATTTTCCACTCACTCGCTATTCGTTTAGTTTCATTTTTATTTTTGATGTAAGAATATCAATGGCAATTTGGTTTTCACCGCCTTGCGGGATTATGATATCGGCATATCTTTTATTCGGTTCAATAAAGAGAAGGTGCATAGGTTTAACAAATTTTTCATAATGATCGAGAACCTCCCTGAAAGAGCGTCCGCGTTCTTCAATATCCCTCCAAATAATTCTCATCAGGCGGTCATCATTATCGGCATCAACAAAAACTTTTATATCAAGGCGTTTTCGTAGTCTCGGATTTGTCAGGATAAGTATCCCTTCGACGATGATAACCTTTTTGGGCTCAACGGGAACGGTCTCTTCAGCTCTGGCACAAGTAAGATAAGAATATATGGGCATTCCGATTGTTTTTCCCTCTTTAAGCAGGTCAATATGATTGATAAGCAAATTAAACTCAATTGATGAAGGGTGGTCGAAGTTTATTCTTGACCTCTCTTCGGCAGACAAATGACCATTATCACGGTAATAGGCATCCTGCGAAATTAGCGAAACCGAGTTTTTTGGCAGACTGGCAATTATTTTCTTTACTACCGTAGTCTTTCCCGAGCCGGAGCCTCCTGCAATTCCAATTATTAACATAATATATTACTATTTGATTTCCATCACTTTAAGTTCCCTTTTATTTTTCCACATTCCCCTTGTAAAATCGGGAAACTTAATGGGCCAGCTACCGCTTTCGATTGATTTTTCGCTTAACGGACGGACAGCACTGAGCATTACGGCATCGTACACATCCATATCAGGTTCTTCTCCTTTTAGCAAAGCATTAATAAGTCTGTAATCCTCAAAATAGTCCATACCGCCATGAGCTGCACCGGCTTCTTCACCCTCTTTTTCCATATTTTTCCATAAGGGATGTAAATATTGTTCTTCATATTTGTAAAAATCTTCCCAACTGTGATGAGGTGATTTCCCCTGAATATGAATTTTGGCAACGGGATATTTCCTTACGATTCCATTTGTCCCCTGAATCAAAACATCACGGCTATAAGGTCGCGGATTGCTTGTGTCGTGTGTAACGACGATGGTTTCACCATTCATTGTTTTAATGATTGTTGTAACAACATCGTTGAGCTTGAATTTCTCCTTGGCCTCTAAACTGTCGGAACCGAAAACCTCTTCGGCATAAAGATGCAGACCGCGTGTTTTCGAGCCGAAAGAGACAAGATAATCAAAATAATTACCGCGGTTAATATCCATACATTGAGCTACAGGCCCAAGTCCGTGAGTAGGGTATAGGTCGCCGGTATGATCCATTGACCATTGCCGTCTCCAAACTCCTTCACCGTTCATATCGTGTTTCACGGCTCTCAGGTCGTGCAAATAACCGCATTCACCGTGCAAAAGCTCGCCGAAAACTCCTTGTTTTACCATATTGAGGATCATCATCTCTTCACGGTCGTAGTTGCAGTTCTCCATCATTATGCAATGCTTTCCCGTACTTTCCGAAGTTTCTACCAACTCCCAGCATTGGTCAATTGTCATTGCAGCGGGCACTTCTGTGGCTCCGTGCTTTCCCGACTTCATAGCTTCCGTAACTATGGGTACGTGCCATTTCCATGGTGTAGCGGTATATATCAAATCAATATCATCGCGTTCACACATTTTCTTATAGTCGTACGGGCTTGAGGAATAGCCGTCTGGTTTCTTGAATCCTGCGTCTTCCGACATTTTTTGGGCACGCTGAACCCTGCTTTCCACAATATCGGAAACGGCAACTATTTCGCAACCTTTTATCTTCAAAAGGTTGTTGTAATGGTTAGTACCCATACCGCCCACACCGACAAACCCTACTCTAACCTTATCGAGAGGCTTTGATTTGAACGGATAGAGATCAAGTGCCGGTAATAGTTCATCTGCATAAGAATTAATTGCTATGCTTCCGAGTGTAAGTCCCATTCCGGCTTTTGCACTCTGTAATAAAAATTTACGGCGGTCAATTTGTTTGCTCATATCGGATTTTTGAATTTTTCAGGAACCAAAAATAAATAAATTATGGAGTGACATCGCAAAAAATTTTACAAAAATATAACCGCTACGATGTAAATTTGTATTAAAAAATACCTCATTAAAAAATTTTCAATAAAAAAACCACCGTGAAAAAAAAATCACACTTTTTTCCTAAAAATGTCCGAAAACGGACAAAAACGGACAAAAAAATGCAAAAATGCAAGAATAGTGCAAGGATTTGACTGAATAGTGCAAGTCTTTTTTTAAAACCGGATGTAATTTTGGGGATGAAAAATAGACT
>JALSSR010000050.1 GCA_026984135.1 Bacteroidales bacterium | reverse complement strand
GGAGCTGGAAAGTTTGTGGTTGCCAAGCTTTGATGCTGATTACGGACCCGATTACTGGCCTGCATTCCACAGTGTCGGAGAGTCTGATGAAGATGTGGCGGAGCAGGCTTTGCAGGTTATGGCAGATTATCATCCGCGTTTTCTTTGGGTATATTTTGCCGATGTTGACCACGCAGGGCACTCGGGCATTTGGTCGAACTACATCGGAGCCATACACATTGCCGACAGTCTGGTGAATGTGTTGTGGGATGCAATCCAATCCGATCCCTTCTATGCCAACACCACAACGATGATAGTTACCAACGATCATGGACGTCACGACGACCAACATGGCGGATTTCAGGGGCACGGCTGCGGCTGTGAAGGTTGCAGGCACATAGAATTTCTTGCAATTGGTCCAAACATTAGGAAGAACTACATTTCGCAACAATACCGTTATACTCCCGATATGGCTGTCACCGCCTCATATATCACAGGTATTAATCCCGAAAAAGCAACCGGACACGTCATTACGGAAATATTTAAACCTAACGGAATTGATGATGTTGTTGCAACATCAAATACATTTGCCTTTCCTAATCCTTTCAGCACGAGTACGGAAATACGTTACGTTTTACCGGATAACTCGGATGTTACGATTGATATTCTGGATTTGTCCGGAAAATCGGTAAAAACTCTTTTTTCAAAAGAACAACAAACAGGAGAGATTTCCGTTAAATGGGACGGAACCGATAACAGCGGACTGAAGGTGAAGCAAGGAATATATTTTTACACGATACGGACACAAAATAGTGTTATGCCGGGAAAGATGGTTTTTATACCATAGATATTTATTTTGAAAAGTATTTTTAAAAACCTATGTTTGCAAAACAATAAAAAACATATATCTATGAAAGCTGAATTCACTGCATTAATAGAACCTGCCCCTGAAGGCGGATTCTGGGCTATATGTCCTGATATACAAGGAGCTAACGGACAGGGAGAAACTATTGAAGAAGCAAAAGAAAGTTAAAAAAGGCCATTGAATTAATCATTGAGGATCGCAAAACTGATATTTTAAGTGGATTGCCCGATGATGTTATTCAGGAAAATATTCTAATCGAATGAAACGTCGTGAATTAGAGAAAAGACTCCGGCCTTCTTTTCCGGGACCTGGTTCGGAATTGATTTTACTCTACGGTATTTAATTACGGCAAGAAATAAAAGCAAAAACAAAAATGACAATAAAAACTGCTCTTTGTAAAATTTCCGGGATTTTCATAACTGAATCATTTAACTATGATCAATTTGATTGCAAAGGTTGTATATATATTTCAACTTTACCGTATCTCCTTTCAGGAAATTATATCAATCACCATAAGGATTTTGGATTCAAAATATCTTGATATTTTCCGATGAACACCATAAGTCGGTTCAGATTACAGTTCATCTTCAAAATTCAACATTCCGGAAACATATATTTTATAGTCGGGTGCCACAGTATTAGTTTTGCCGGAAATAATTTAAAAATATAAAAAAATGAGAGCTAAACTAACAATTATCGCAATTTTCTTAATGGCAGCGACACTGACATTAAAAGGACAAGATTCCATTCCAAACAAAGGATTCGAACAATGGAACAATGCAAATTCACCGGTAAACTGGGAAACAACAAACATCTTTCTGCCACCTGACAATTATGCCTGCTCACAAACCACAGACAGCTACGAAGGAGATTATGCCTTAATGCTGAAAACGGTTAAAATCAACGAGTCGCTTATTCCGGGTGTTGCAACTCTCGGTCACATTGTCCTATATAGTACCGAAGGTGGCATTCCATACACACTGATGCCTACCGCATTACGGGCATTTATCAAACACCCGTCGTCAGGAGACAATATACTTATAGCCGTACAGTTCTTCAAAGAAGGAACGGCAATAGGAGGAGGTGTTTTTCAAACAGCGGATTCCATTCCCGATTATACTGAAGTTGTGATCCCCGTTTCATTTACAAAAGCCGTCAATCCCGACACAGTCAATATCTCAATCGTGACAGACACGGGAATCCCCGGGAGCACTCTGATTATTGATAACCTGAGTTTTGATGTTCAGACATCTGCCGATGAACCTGTTGACCCACAGAATAATATATTACTATATCCCAATCCGGCAACAAATGAATTCCACATAATGTTTCCGGTTAACAAAAACTATAAGATAGTAATAATGAATCCGGCAGGTAAAATCATTGAAAAAAGAAACTCCGACTCCTGCAAGGAAACATTTGATACCAAAGGCTTTACAAAGGGATTATATTTTATAAGTTTATTTTCGGATGTTAAAAAAATTACAAAAACACTGGTAATAAAATAATCACAAACTGTTATTTCCAAAAATCAAACAGTCTGTGTATAAAACCGCAGGCTGTTTTTGCATTATAAGATGATTTACTCAATGAACATTATTCAAACAAAGGTGTTTTTATTTTTAGTAATAACAAAAAATACTATTATGAAAAAGAACATGGGTTCAACGGATAAGATTCTAAGAATCATTATCGCTATTGTAATCGGAATTCTCTATTTTACGGGAACTATCTCAGGCACACTCGGAACAGTATTGCTGATTGTAGGAATTATTTTCTTATTGACAAGCTTCATCAGTTTTTGCCCTCTTTATGCTCCTTTCGGCATAAGTACGTGCAAGAAGAAGTAAAAATACGGCTTCTAAAAACAGCCTTGCTACCTTACGACAATTTCATCAACAAATGTCCAGGGCTTTTTACCTGCACCGGAATGCCAGACAGGGATTGAATCCACAGGATTGGCAACAATTCTTATGTATTGGGAAGTTCGGCATGATTCTTAAAGGAAGATAAAAACAGATTTGCAGCCGCAAAAAGTATCAGCGAGCTACCGGATTTATTAAACAGGTACATGTTTCTTTTGAGATTTATAAAGATACAAAAGTATTTATTTTTATCTGTTTTTACTAATCCCTTTATTAAAAATTATCCCCTTGTAAAAGCCTGTCATCCAAACAAAACCGCTCACCAATATCATAGGACTAATGGCAAGTTCGCGCAATGGGTGAGTACAATACCTAAGATTCCGAAGAATAATTCTGCCTGTTTTTGCCAATGCTATCAAAGGAAGAAAGAAAAAGAAAAAAACCGTTTTCATAAAACCTCTGTCGGCATATCGTATTGCGGGAAGATTAACACCACCGATATATATTTTCCTAAAGACCTTTGAGAGTTTTGAATCCTGTATTTGATAAGCAACAATATCAGGGAAGAAATATATTTCGACTCCTGAACTTCCGATACGCTCCGTCAATTCGGTATCCTGCATACGCGGAATATCCTTGAATCCACCGGCATCATCAAAAAGTTTCTTTTCCACAACCAAAAAAGCCGAACTCAAATTTTTTCTCTTTTTCACCGGTCTGTTTTTTTGATTTTCGTGGTTATAGAAGGAGTGTTCAAGTTGACTTGCTACAGAACCCGGAGAAAAATCCGAAAGCTCAAGAGCACCTCCGAAAATCTTGTATCCGTCATTATAATGCTTTCTAATACGGGTCAATGCGTTTTCCTCCAAAATCACATCGGAGTCAATAAAAACCAACAAATCACCCTGAGCGAGAGAAGCCCCTATATTCCTGCCTATGCCCGGCGAAAACCGTTTTTTTTCGTGATGAAAATTCACAAAACCATATTTCGTACATAACCTTTCAACCTCATTATGAGATGAACAATCCACCACTATTACTTCAAAATCCACTTCCCTTATTTGTTTTGACAGTCCTTCCAGGCTGTACTTCAAGGTCTCCTGTGAGTTATATGAAGGTATTATTACCGATACTTTATTCGCATTCATATTTTAATCTCATTTATCACTACTTCCGGTAGAAACTTTTTTGTTTTACTAAAAAAAATAAAAACAGTTCCAAACAGATAATAAAAAAGCTTCCCACAGCGGGGAAGCTCACAAAATGAATTAACAGCGATTATATCTTTTTAACCTCATTAGCTTTTTTTCCGCGTTTATCTTCAATAATCTCAAACGACACCTTGTCGTCTGCATTCACTTTGTCAATAAGACCAGAAACGTGAACAAAATACTCTTCATTTGTTTCGTCGTCGGTAATGAATCCATAACCTTTTTGGTCCAAGAAAAATTTAACTGTTCCGGTAGGCATAATCGTAAAAATTAATTAATAATTGATAAATTACTGCAAAGATAGAAAATATTTAAAACCAAATCAAATATTTTAAAAATCAAAATGATAAGCCACACCTATTCCAATCTGGATATTCGCAAGGGAAAAGTCGGTTCTTTTTGTTGATGTTTCAATATCCCCATCATCATTTGTGATTTCATCAATGGTTTCGTATGAGACTTTTGTTCCGGTATAATCGGCAGAAAACCTGATGATATAATTATTCTTGAATTCATATCTGATACCTGCACCGAGAGTATATCCGAAACCGGCTTTTGCCTTGTCGGAACGCGTGCGTGAAAAGTTGGTTCCGTTTTCCTTATCGTAAACCTGAAAAAGGGACTGTGGTTGAAAAACAAAACTC
>JALSSR010000049.1 GCA_026984135.1 Bacteroidales bacterium | reverse complement strand
CCGTGCGTCTCAACGTTCCGGGATTCCCCCGAAATAGGGTACAGACCGTGCGTCTCAACGTTCCGACGTATTAAGAAATTAATGTCACCGGAATCCCCTGACAATTCCAATTAAAAGATTGACGGAAATCAGTTTTAATATTTTATGGTTAATCCATATCTTTTATCGTAAAAGTATCTGTTTTATCTTTATGAAAAATATTTTACAGACAGATTTTAGAGCTTGTGTGCAAAAATTTTGATGTACATTTGTCACAAATTTAATCAATCAAACATTTTATATCATGAAAAAATATTCACTTTTTGTTTTCCTGCTTGTTACGGCAATATCTCTTTTTGCACAAGATAAAAAAGTTGTCAGACTTGACCATGTATCTAAAACCGATTTTCTTACGCTTGTAAAAGAGGGTTATGACATCGCTGCGTTCAAACCCAATTCTTTTATTGATGTTGTTGTTACGGGCAAGGATGAAGCTATGCTTAAGAGTAAAGGTTACGTATTCATTACGGTACAAACCGAGCAGCAATTGAAGGAGAATCTTGTTGCCGGAAAAACCCTGAACGGGTATCGCACCTATAATGATTTGTTAACGGAATTGCAACAGATTGAGACAGACAATCCTTCGATATGTAAACTGTATGATATCGGAGATACCCGTGGGAAGGAATATGCTCTTGCGGGAAATGCTAACTATAATGATTACCAGCAGGATATATGGCTTTTAAAGGTTTCGGATAATGTCGCGACCGAAGAGGATGAGCCGTCCGTTTTTTACTTTGCGGAACATCATGCTCGTGAGCCTATCAGTCTTGAGGTGAATATGTATATCTTAAATTATCTTGTTACCAACTACGGAAGCGATCCTGATGTTACAAACTGGATTGACAATACTCAAATATGGTTTGTGCCGCTTGTTAATCCCAACGGACATAAAGTTGTGATAGACGAAGCCGATACCTGGTGGCGAAAAAATATAAGGGATAATAACGGAAACGGCTCTTTGGATATTCCAGGTGGCAATTATCCCGACGGTGTTGATCCCAACAGGAATTACGGATGGCACTTCGGAGGGACGGGTTCGTCATCCGACCCTACAAGTCAGACATATCACGGGCCGTCGGCATTTTCCGAACCTGAGATTGCCTCAATAAAAAATCTTGTTGATAACCATCATTTTGTTGCAGGGATTACCTATCACAGTTACAGCGAACTGGTGCTTTTTCCATTCGGATATGACAATAACACAACTGCTCCCGACCACGATGCTCTGCAAGACCTTGCCGTTTCAATGGCAAATACTATTCCTGCAGCAGGTGGCGGCAATTACACTCCGCAGGAGTCCTGGCAACTTTATCCTGCCTCGGGAGTTACAGATGACTACACATACGGACAAAACGGAATCTTTACTTTTACCATTGAACTTGGTACGCAATTCATACCGCCGGCAAATGAGATTGATCAGATGTCGCAGGACAATCTTCAGGCGGCACTTATTCTGCTTGACAGGGTTAATTATTCCACTTTGACCGGGCACGTGACGGATGCCAATACAGGGCTCCCGGTGGTTGCGGAAGTTTATGTTGACGGCGTTGACAATACCGGCGAATTTCGCGAACCCTATGAAAGTGATACCGGTTTCGGCAGATATTACAGACTCCTGACCAATGGAAATTATTCGGTAACCTTTTCGGCATACGGATATATTTCTCAGACATTTACGGGCGTGAATATTAACAGTACGGGGCAGACCGTTCTGGACGTAAGTCTTGCTCCCGCTCAAACGGTGACCGTCACGGGAACCGTAACCGACCAGGCAACAGGTCTGCCCATTGAGAATGCCACAGTTGAGATACAAAATACTCCTGTATCACCGGTGCAAACAAATCAAAACGGACAATATACCATAAATGATTTAATGGAAGGAACCTACACTTTCAGGGTTTATGCAAGCGGATATTCAACAATTTTGCAACAAAACGCAGTTGCAACATCAAATACCGTTTTCGATTTTCAGTTGCAGGAGACCAATGCCTGGAGTTTTGAAACCGGTGCTTTTGAACCTCAATGGAGTTTTGGCGGGAGTGCCCCCTGGATAATAACAACCGAAAATCCTTACGACGGTGCATACTGTTCAAAATCAGGATCAATTTCCGATAACCAGACCTCCGAAATGGAGATCACCCTCAACCTGTCGTCGGCAGGTGATATTTCATTTGCGAGAAAAGTATCTTCCGAAGCAACTTACGATTTTCTGAAATTTTATATTGACGGTACATTGAAAGACCAATGGAGCGGAGAGGTTGATTGGTCGGAGGTGAGTTTTGCAGTTACTACTGCTGGAATTCACACTTTTAAATGGGTATATTATAAGGATGCCGGTGTTTCAAGTGGTAGTGACTGTGCCTGGGTTGATTATATTATATTCCCGCCTCTTGCACCCATTCCCGACCCGGCCGAAATTGATATTGCACCCTTGAGCTTCGAGGTTGTTTTGCCTCAGGATTCTACGGTTGCATCACAATTTAAGATTTCAAATTCCGGTGATCTTGATTTGAACTTTACCTTGAGCAAACAATACATATCAACGGTTTCTTCACCCAAATCATATTGTGCTGCAAGCGGCGGATGTGACGAATATATCAGCAGGGTTGTGTTTAACACAATTGACAACTCTTCGGGATGTGACGGATATGCCGATTATTCTTCAATTACAACCGGAGTTGATGCCGGACAAACATATTCTTTGACTGTTGAAAACGGAAGTGTTTACAATTCCGATGACCTCGGTGTTTGGATTGACTGGAATCAGGATCAGGATTTTGATGACGCGGGAGAAAATGTGGTTTGCGAATCGGATAACAGCGGACAGGGAACATTCAATATTACCGTTCCCGCAGATGCAATGACCGGTAATACAATAATGAGGATCAGAATAAAATATTATAACGCGGATTGTGGTTCACCATGCGGTACAACAACTTACGGAGAAGTGGAAGATTACACATTAATTGTTAACGGAAATTATACTGACTGGCTTACATTAGGTCAAACTACAGGAACCGTTGCCGGAACCGATTCGGCAATGATAGATTTCACTTTCAATGCTGCAGGAATGGACCAAGGTGATTATTTTGCCAATGTTACAGTTGCAAGCAATGATGCCGATGAGCCTCAGATAATAGTTCCCTGTACACTGCACGTGGTTAACAAAGTGAATCTTCAGTTAAAAGCTTTTCTTGAAGGGCCTTTTAACGGTACGGGAATGAACTCTTGTCCTGTAATATCTTTGAGTCAACCGTATAATACGGCTCCCTGGAATTACAACGGAACTGAAAGTGTGACATCTGTTCCCGCTAATGCCGTTGATTGGGTATTGATTGAGCTTCGTGATGCTGCCGATGCCGCTTCTTCCGCAGGAACAACTATTGCCAGGCAGGCTGCATTTATACTTAACGACGGCTCCGTGGTCTCAACCGACGGTGTTTCAAATCCTGAGTTCGGCGTTGTCATTTCGAGAAACCTGTTTGTCGTTATCAGACACAGGAATCATCTTGATATTATGTCCGCAAACGCTTTGACATATTCTGCCGGAACTTATGCTTATGACTTTACAACACCTGCGGGACAGGCTTTTGGCACTGACTCCCAAAAAGCCCTTGATAGCGGAGTGTATGGAATGTATAGCGGTGACTTTAACGGTAACGGAGTAATCAATGATGACGACAGGATTTCCGGTTGGGAGCAAAATGCGGGAAAAGCAGGATATTTCTTGTCCGATTTTAATCTTGACGGTCAATCCGATAATCCTGATAAAAATGATATTTTAATTCTGAATTACGGAAAAATCAGCGGAGTGCCGCAATAAAATTAGCCGGTATATTAAGCAACCGGTTACAAATACGATAGAGTAATCGTTCCGTCGGTTGTGATAAACTCAACGGGGATGCCTCCGCCGTTTATAGTACCTTCAATACGGTGGTCTTCGGTTGATCCGGAAAAGTTCATCAGCGGAATCCTGAGTGTTTCGCCTTTGGCTTTCAAATTTAAACCGAGTCCGGACGGAATGGTTATGTTAATATCCCCGTCCGATGTTCTGAATGAAAGCTTGTTTGTCACTTTTAGTAAGTTTCCGCGAATATCGCCGTCGGAAGTGATAGCTGAAAGCGATCCGTTGCAGTCTCTTATAGTGATGTCACCGTCGGAAGTTTCGGCACTTATTGCACCTGTTACCTCTTTTAGTTTTATATCACCGTCACTTGTGATAAGGTTTGCAGTACCCTCGGCACCCGAAACAATCACATCTCCGTCGCTGGTCTTTAAAATAATATCTCCTGAAATCTTTGAAATATCAATATCTCCGTCCGAAGTATGAAGGTCAAGGTTTCCACTGATGTTTTTCATAACAATGTCACCGTCACTGGTTTTACATTTTTGATCGGCCTTTAATCCTGAGACCTCAATGTCGCCATCCGAACTTTTCAGATTGCATAGGGTTTGTACCGGAGTGTAAATTTTCAGTGAAACTTCATACCTGTTTTTGCGGTTGTAAGGCTTTCTGTGATGAACTGAAATGTTGAGTGTGTTTTCATTATGCTTAAAATCCA
>JALSSR010000048.1 GCA_026984135.1 Bacteroidales bacterium | reverse complement strand
CTAAAAAATATGCTGAAAAAGAATACAATAAATATATAAAAGCCAAAGCTAAAGAATTGGGTGTTAAAGTTGATGAAATTAAACAAGATATTCAATTTGATCTCAGAGCTAACGGTGAAGACTGGGACGGATTTATGAAAGCTATACAGGCTTCCAACATCAAAGATAAAAACATCATTGCAAATGTTGTTAACTCGCAACCCGATCTTAACAAAAGAGAGCAGGAAATCAGAAACATGACGGTTATCTATAAAGAAATTGAAGATGAAATTCTTCCTCCTCTCAGAAGAGCCGTTATCAAGGTTAACAGTTATGAGCCTTCTTATACTGATGAAGAAATCGCGCAATATGCTACTTCCGATCCTGACAAACTGAATGTTAATGCATTGTTGTATGCTGCCACTTTAACGACAGATGCCAATGCTCAGTTAAACATTTATAAAACTGTAATCAGTAAATATCCGAATTGTTGGAGAGCATATAATAATGCAGGTTATGCTGCTGCCGAGCTTGGCGATTTTGATGCTGCAAATAATTATTTTGCAAAAGCAAGACAAATTGCCGGTGATGAGGGAATAGTCCTTAATAATGCAGGTGCAATGGCTGCTAAAAAGAAAAACTGGCCGGAAGCCAAACAAAATTATCTTGCAGCTCAGAAACAAGGTATAGACGAAAGTTATAATATGGGAATCATTAAACTTGCAGAAGGAAATTACAGCAGTGCCGTTAATTCATTCAGCGGTGAAAAATGTGATTATAACCTTGCTCTTGCTCACGTGCTGGCACAAAATTATAATGCTGCCAAAGCAACTCTTAACTGCTCGGAAAAAACAGCAGACAACTATTATCTGATGGCCATTATCGGAGCCAGAACTTCAGATGATAATATGGTATTTGAAAATCTGAAACAAGCAATTGCCAAAGATCCCAAATACAAAGAGACTGCTGCTAATGACAGAGAGTTTATAAAATATTACGCTAATCCGAACTTCCAGAATGCTATTAAATAAATACATCTGATAATTTTTTATGGAAGTGGTAAGGGCTGCAATTTGCAGCCCTTGCTTTTTTTACGCCAATTTGTAATCAGGATACAGAAAATAAATTGCGCTCCGGCTTTTTTTACTAATCAGATCGAAAAATTCTAAATTCTATGTAATTAGAATTCTTTATTTAATTTATAAAAGGTATGCCACAAAACAATTCCGCCGCTGACAGCAACATTTACCGAGTGCTTTGTCCCGTATTGCGGAATTTCAATCGAAAGATCAAGCAGATCAAGAACTTCATCCGAAACTCCTTTTATCTCATTTCCAAAAATAAAAGCAATCTTGCCGTATGTCGAAGGCTCAAACTCATTCAAAAATATCTTGTTATCGGTTTGCTCTATTGCAATGATCGAAAACCCTTTATTCTTTAAATCATATACAGCATCAACAACATCATCAAAGTAACGCCAGTCAACCGACTCGGTAGCACCAAGGGCTGTTTTGTGAATCTCGCGGTGAGGTGGTGTTGCCGTGATTCCGCATAAAACAATTTCACTTACTCTGAAAGCATCAGATGTCCTGAAAAAAGAACCGATATTATTCAAACTTCTAATGTTATCAAGAACAACAACAACCTGCAATTTGTCTGATCTCTTAAATTCGTCAGCCGTTATTCTGTTAAGTTCTCTGTTTTTAAGTTTTCTCATTTTATTTCAATCAAGATGCAAAATTAACAATGGAATCGTGAATTGTGAATTAAATTTCAATTTTTATAATGATTATAGTTATATTTTTGTCAATTATTAAAAAAATATGGCTGGAACAAGAAAAATAGCGGAAACACCTTTAATGAAACAGTACAATAGTATCAAGGCAAAATATCCCGATGCCTTACTGTTGTTTCGTGTCGGAGATTTTTATGAGACTTTCGGTGAGGATGCCGTTAAAACATCAAAGATATTGGGAATTGTCCTTACAAAGCGTGCCAACGGTGCTGCTGCTTACGTTGATCTTGCCGGTTTCCCACATCATGCCCTTGATACCTATCTTCCGAAACTTGTGAAAGCGGGTCAGCGTGTGGCTATATGCGACCAATTGGAAGATCCGAAACTTGCAAAAAAGATAGTTAAACGCGGTGTCACCGAACTGGTAACTCCAGGGGTTACATATAATGATAATGTTCTTGAGAATAACCAAAATAACTTTCTTGCTGCAATCCATTTTACAAATAAAAATTCGGGTGTTGCGTTTTTAGATGTCTCAACCGGTGAGTTCTACGTTGCTCAGGGTAGCAATGAATATATTGACAAACTATTGCAAAGTTTTGCACCTAGTGAGGTTATCGTTCAAAAAAACAAACTGAATGATTTTAAAAAGACTTTCGGTCATAAGTTTTATACACATACCTTTGAGGAGTGGATTTTCACAATGGAGTTCTCAAACGACCTACTCCTTTCTCATTTCGGTACTGCATCATTAAAAGGATTTGGCATTGAGAGTATTACTTTCGGAATCATAGCAGCAGGCGTTGCTCTTCACTACCTGAATGAGACTCATCATGATAAAACGGAGCATATTTCTAAGATTTCCAGAATAGAAGAGGATCATTATGTTTGGCTCGACAGGTTTACAATACGAAATCTGGAACTATTATATTCGCCCAATGAAGATGCCGTCACCTTGCTCGATGTTATTGATAATACCATATCTCCTATGGGATCCAGACTTCTGAAGCGCTGGATAACTCTGCCGTTGAAGGACAGAAAACCGATTGAAGAGAGATTTAGTGTCGTGGAATATTTTGTAAAAAACCGGGACAAAATCGAATCTTTGCAAAAGCTGATAAAATCAACAGGGGATTTGGAAAGGCTTATATCGAAGGTTGCAATTGGCAAAATAAACCCGCGTGAAGTTTTGCAGGTGAGAGAGGCCCTTAAATCGGTTCAGCAAATAAGAAAGGAGTATGAAAAGTCTGAAAATGAATCACTTAAAAAGCTTGTTGAGCAGCTTAATCCCTGCCTGACAATTCGTAATCAGATTGGAAAAACTCTGAAAGAGGACGTCCCCGTGGCTCTAAATAAAGGAAATGTAATTGCCGACGGATATTCTAAAGAACTTGACGATTTGCGTAATCTTGCATTCTCGGGAAAAGATTATCTTGTTCATATTCAGCAGCGTGAAATAGAAAAAACGGGAATTACATCTTTAAAAATCGGATATAATAATGTTTTCGGGTATTATCTTGAAGTGACTAATGCTCATAAAAATAAAGTTCCTGAGGAGTGGCACCGTAAACAAACACTGACGAGTGCAGAAAGGTACATTACCGAAGAACTTAAGGAATATGAACAAAAGATTCTCGGTGCGGAAGAGAAAATACTTATCCTTGAAGCTAAACTGTTTAACGATCTTATTCTTTCACTTGTTGATTATATCAAACCCATACAGTTAAATGCACAGGTAATAGGTAAACTGGATGTTTTATTATCGTTTGCACTGACTGCAATACGCAATAATTATGTAAAACCGGAGATTAACGAATCATTCACTCTTGACATCAAAAACGGAAGACATCCCGTAATTGAAAAGGAAATGCCCGTAGGTGAAGAGTATATTCCCAACGATGTTCATCTGGATAATGAAAAACAGCAGATTTTGATAATTACGGGTCCTAATATGTCGGGCAAATCTGCTTTGCTTCGTCAAACGGCACTTATTGTTCTATTGGCGCAAATGGGCAGTTTCGTTCCTGCAGAATCAGCTACAATAGGGTTGGTGGATAAAATTTTCACAAGGGTAGGTGCGTCCGACAATATTTCTTCCGGCGAATCAACATTTATGGTTGAGATGAATGAAACATCAAGCATTCTTAATAATATCTCAAACCGTAGTCTTATACTGCTCGACGAAATAGGAAGAGGGACAAGCACTTATGACGGTATCTCCATTGCCTGGGCCATAGCCGAATTTCTTCATGAGCATCCTATGTTTCGTGCCAAGGTGCTCTTTGCAACCCACTATCACGAACTGAATGAAATGGCTGCAAGTTTTCCACGAATAAAAAACTATCACGTTTCGGTAAAAGAGATTGGTAACAAAGTTATTTTTCTCAGAAAATTAAAACAGGGAGGAAGCGAACATAGTTTTGGAATTCACGTTGCTAAAATGGCAGGGATGCCTCAGAAAGTGGTTCAAAGGGCTAATGACCTTCTGCAGGTTTTGGAAAAATCGCATTCCGGAGATGAACTAAAAAAACAGTCGGGTAAAGAACGTATAGCTAACGACAGTTACCAATTAAGTTTTATCCAGCTTGACGACCCGCTGCTTTTACAGATAAAAGAGGATATATTAAATACAAATATTGATACATTAACACCTGTGGAAGCCTTAATGAAATTGAACGAGATAAAGAAACTGCTTGGCAAATAAGCTGTTATGATAATAAATAGCGAATTTTGATTTTTTGGAAAAATATTTCAAAAATAATTTGATAAATTAAAGTAAAAAGATATATATTTGCACCCTCAAAATTCGAGAAGCGAAAGTAGCTCAGCTGGTAGAGCACGACCTTGCCAAGGTCGGGGTCGCGGGTTCGAATCCCGTCTTTCGCTCAACAAAAGGTCTCTCAAT
>JALSSR010000047.1 GCA_026984135.1 Bacteroidales bacterium | reverse complement strand
TTAAACGTTTAATCCGGCGGATATATCCGTATCTGATATTGCTGCTGCTTGCGTTTCTGGGATTTTGGCAGGTCTCTTTCCTGAAATATCCTCTGAAATGGGACTTGATGGATCAGGCCTTCCCCTGGAAGTATTTTATCGGTGAAGCACTGCAAAATCATGTTCTGCCGCTTTGGAATCCATATCAGCATTGCGGTTACCCTATACATGCCGACCCTCAGAGTTCGGCTCTTTATCCTGTGGTGTGGATTTTCGGGTATATTTTCGGTTATTCTATTTATACGCTTTCAATAGATTTTACACTGCATATTTTTATTGCAGGAGCCGGGATGTTCGTTCTCGGTGAAACTCTCGGATTACGTCGGAATGTTGCCCTTATTATGGGTGTCGGATATATGTTCAGCGGTTTTTTTGTGGGTAATGCACAGCATTTTATGTGGATTATAAGTGCAGCATGGCTGCCCTGGGTAATCGGTTCTTATATTGCATTGTCAATAAAACAAACCCTCAGAAAAGCAGTGCTTTTCAGCCTTTTTATGTTTATGCTCATTACAGGAGGTTATCCTGCCTTCACCATGGTTTTGTTCTACTTTTTGATAATTCTTTCTGTTTTCTATGCCATTACAATATATGACAAATCGGGAAAAACAGGTCTTCTCTCTTTTGTCAAATACAACATTGTTGCACTTATGCTGACGATAGTAACATCGGCAGTGATGCTTGTATCGGTCTTTTTTTTGATGCCCTACCTGAGCAGAGCGGAAGGATTATCCCTTCAGGATGCTTTATTCGGTCCGTTTTCCGTTAAAAGTTTGATCTCATTTATCATTCCGTTTGGAGCTGTAAACCATGATCTTTCTTCATACGGTACTGATATGTCAATGGCTAACGGATATTTCGGTATCATTCTCTTCGTCTTTTTCATTGCAGCATTTCTTATCAGAAAAACGCCGATAATTAAACTTTTTCTTTACTGGGGGTTGTTTATGCTTGCGGCTGCTCTCGGCGATGTGCTTCCCGTAAGAAGTTTTCTGTATCATTATCTGCCGTTCTTTAATATTTTCAGATTCCCGGCTCTGCTGAGAATCTTTGTCATTATAAGTTTTATAGTCGTTTCGGGTTTTGCGCTGAATCATTTTGTTACTTTTCGTAACCGCAGAATCATTAATGTTTCTATCCTGGCGCTCTTTTTAATTATTGTTGCTGTTACCGGATTTAACATCGCCGGACAGTATATTGACCTTGGTGGTTTTTTGATGAAAGGTGGGATTTTTTCATTTTCCGAAACTTCGGTTTTGGCAAGACAAATATTTTTTCAGGCTATTGTGCAATTGATTTTTCTGGGTTTACTTTTGACGGGTATAAATAAATTTGGTAATTCTAAAAGATTTTCCGGATCTATTCTGATTCTTGTGGCGCTGGATATGATCTTTGCTCTACAGCTAAATGCTCCATATACGATTTATAATGAAAAGGTTACGCAAAAACAGATAAACGAAAAGATGAGATTACTTCCAAAGGGATTTCCAATTCCCGAAATGAGTCCGTTAAGGGAGAACCGCGACAGGAGATCATTATCTTTTAAGCCGTTATGGAGAAATCTAAATATATTTCATAAACAAATTGCCTGGGACGGATACAATCCTATGGAGCTGAGGGATTTTGAGATTCTTGAAGATTCCTTGCCCGGACTGTTAAAAGCGGTTATCGAAAATCCTCCTGCCTTTTTTGCCGAGACTGTTTTGCCGTTTGATTCGTTGCAATATGAAGATGAAAATGAAACCTTTTGTGAGGGGACAATCTATATGAAAGCCAAAGACTACAAAAGCATAAATTATATTGTTCAGGGAGCCGGAGATAATGATGCAAGGTTCACATCTTTTTCTCCCGTTGAGGCTGAATTCGAGGTTGAAACCGACCGGAATAAAGTTTTTGTTTATTTGCAGAATTATTATTACGGATGGAAGGCTTTTGTTGACGGAAAGGAAATGCCTGTTTTAAGGGCCGATGGAACTTTTCTAACTGTTGAGGTACCTCAAGGCTCACATATTGTCAGGTTTGAATATAAACCTGCTTTGGTGATTGCAGGCTTCTATTTTTCCTTATTTTTACTGTTTATTTCAATTATTTATTTGGTAACACCATTTGGGAAGTTTTAGAAAATCATAATTAGGGACTACTATAGACTCTTTTATCAAAACCGGATCAGACATCCTGCATAAATCCTATAAAATCCTGACTGAGGTTAATGTTGTAAACCTTCTCGAATTGTTCTCTTATTTTTTCTTTAACCTGCTGTATTTCAATATTATGTCCCAGCTCTTTCTCAAGAGATGTAACCCCTTTGTCCGTAAAACCGCAGGGGTTGATATATGAATAATAGTTCAGGTCGGTGTTGACATTCAGGGCAAATCCATGCATTGTAATTCCTTTTGTTATCTTTACACCTATAGCACAAATTTTACGTGCTTTGTCCGGGATATGAGCATCAATCCAAACACCCGTCGCACCCTCAAGTCTCTCGGCTTTTATCGAATAGTCATTGAGAAGCCTGATCATTACCTCTTCCATTCTGAAAATATATTCCCTTGTTCTGATGCCGAGTGCATTAAGATCGAATATCGGGTAACCCGTAATCTGACCCGGTCCGTGGTAGGTAATGTCACCGCCACGATCGCTTTTGAAAAACTCTATACCTTTCTCCTTCAGCATTTCACCGGAAAGAAGTAGGTTTTTTTCCAAACCATGTTTTCCAAGTGTAAAAACATGCGGATGTTCGCAAAGCAGAAAAAAATTATAGTTCATATTTTGCTCACAAAACGGTAGTCCGGCATTGATATCTTTTGTCTCCAGAATGTGTCCCACAAGATTTTTTTGATAATCCCAGGCCTCTTTATAATTGATAATCCCCAGATCCTTATATAATATTTGTAGCTCCATATCTTAACCATTATATATGTTTTTCCGCGTGATACGACGACCGTACCAGCGGGCTGCTTTCGACAAACTTGAATCCCTTTTTCAGTCCCGTTACTCTATATTCTTCAAACACATCGGGATGGACATACTCTTTAACCTCAAGATGTCTTTTCGTAGGTTGCATATATTGACCTATAGTCATCACCTCGCAACCAACAGCAAGCAGATCGTCCATAGTCTTTAACACCTCCTCCTTTTTCTCCCCGAGGCCAAGCATAATTCCCGATTTGGATCTTGCTTTCGATTGCGAGATTATCCTGATAACCTCAAGGCTTATCTTGTATTTGGCCTTGCTTCTGATCAAAGGAGTAAGTCTCTCCACGGTTTCCAGATTATGAGAGACCACTTCGGCACCGGCATCAACAATCTGCATAATAAGCTCTTTCCGCCCGTCAAAATCCGGAATCAATGCTTCGATAGTGGTTTCCGGACTTATCTTTTTTATCTGTCGAATAGTTTCAGCCCATATTGAGGCACCACCGTCCTCCAGGTCGTCTCTGTCAACGGAAGTCAGCACACAATGTTTGACCTTCATAAGTTTCACCGATTCGGCAACCCGCTGCGGCTCTTTCAGGTCAACAGGCAAAGGCTTTCCGGTTTTTACATTGCAAAACTTGCAGGCTCTTGTGCATATATCCCCGAGTATCATCAGTGTTGCGGTTCCGCGACCCCAACAGTCTGCTATGTTGGGACAATGTCCGCTTGTGCAAATGGTATGCAGCTTGTTCTTCTCCACAATCTCCCTTACCCCTATATATTGCTTTCCAATGGGTATCTTTGTTTTAAGCCAGTCAGGCTTCCTCCGTCTCTTGTCTGTCATAGGTATTTATAAATTTGGCACAAAATTATGATATTTTAATTGAACTACCGTTCTCTTTGAAATCTTAGTAAGTAAAATTGTTATTACGGAATTTATTTTTTTGAAAAAATGATTACTAAAGGAGACAAAAAATATACAAATATGTTTACCTCAGGATACAAAAAATGAACAAAAATAAAGCCTCCCGTAACAACGGGAGGCTTTCAAAATTCAATTCTATTTAAGTAAAACGGAGTTCGTTAATTTTTGTCTTTCGACAGCATTTCATCAATGGCTTTACAAGCTTTGAAACCGTCGGCAATAGCGCTGATAGCGTCAGCAGTACGGTTCACGGCATCACCACCGGCGAACACTTTAGGATCGGTTGTTTGCTGTTTGTCGTTAACAACAAATCTTCCTCTTTCAATCTTGATCTTATCTTCAAACTCTTTACCGAGGAAGCTGTAGTCGCCCATTTGACCTATGGCAGCCATAACGGAGGTAGCTTCAATGATGGTATTACTACCTTCTATCGCGACCGGTTTGGGACGTCCGCCTCTTTCATCAGGTACCATTTCAGCTTTCAGATACTCGACCGATTTCACGTGGCCTTTCTCATCTTTGTGTACTTTAATGGGGATACCCTGAGGAACAATGTGAACGCCTTCATCCTCGGCACCTTCAATCTCTTCCCAGTCGGCCGGCATATCTTCAACACGACGACGGTAGAGTATGGTTACCTCGGCGCCAAGACGACGCGAAACCCTGGCTGCATCAATGGCGACATTACCACCACCCACAACAACCACTTTATCACCGATGTCCACTTTTTCGCCGGAGTTGACCATATGCAGGAAGCGGAAAGCCTGCATTGAGCCTTTGGCATCTTCACCGTCAACTCCAAGAGACCAGGCATCAGGGAATCCCACGCCCATAAATACAACATCGAATTTATCATATATCTCTTTAAAGGAGATATCTTTACCCACTTTAGTATTAAAGTGGATTTTCACCCCTATACTTTGTATGTACTCTATTTGTTTGTCGAGACTGTCAATGGGGAATCTGTATTTAGGTATTCCGTACATTGTAGCACCACCTGCTTTCGCATTTGCTTCATATATCGTAACGTCATAACCACGTAAGGCGAGATAATATCCGGCTGTCAGACCTGAAGGTCCAGCTCCGATTATTCCCACCGATTTACCGTTTGCTTCTTTGATTTCGGGATTAACAATTTCTCTTGTTATTTCCGAAGTGAGAGCCGTTTCGGTAGCATAACGCTTCAGCCATCTGATAGCAATAGGTTCCCCTCTTACTGCAATGGCACAAACATCCTCACAACGGCGTGTACAAACCTTACCACACATCTCAGGCAACGGGTTGTTATCATAAATTATCCTGACTGCGTCAGCATCGTTTCCGGTTGCAATCGCATTGATGTATTCGGGGATATGCATATGCTCGGGACAGGCTTCGGTACAAAGTCCGCAGGAGATACAACGACTTGCTTCCGCCCGGGCCTGCTCCTCATTATAACCAAGGACAACTTCGGCAAATGATTTAACTCTCTCCATACCTTCCAATTCTGGCATGGGGATACGTTTGAAGTCATTAAGCGAAATTTCATTGGTTGTGTAGAATGATATTTTATCTTTTCCTTCGGGATTATCAACTCCCGGTGTCCATAAGAATGAATCCGGATCATCACTGACATAAAGGTAATCTTTAGTAAGGCTGAGGCTTCCTGTGGGGCAAACCTCGACACAAAGAGCACACCAGCAGCAACGTCCATGGTCAATTCTCGGACGTAAACCCGAGTCGCCCTTTTTTCCTTCGACACCTTCAATATGGATCATATCAATGGCAGCATTCTGGCAGATTGTCGAGCAGTTACCGCAACCGATACATTCTTCTATATCGTTGTAGTGAAAACCCCTGTAACGGTCTGCCGCCTCCTTCGATTCCTTAGGATAGGAAATCGTGTGCGGCTTCTTCCCGAACTGCTTTAAAGCAGTCAACGGTTTTACGGTACCTTTTAAATCAAAAAAACTCATTTTGTTATTTTTTTGTACGTATTTTCAATATTATGTTTATGCCCTATTTTTTTTTTTAACAATTCTCAACATTTCATATCTCCTTCGTGAGTCTGTTTTCGACGTGAAAGGTTACCTTTCAATTTCCGGAGGACAAGTTCCCAAACTGTTCATTATTGCCGAAACATCAGCCACATTTTCACCGACAAGAAGGTTTTCGAGTAATGTAATACCATGAACATAAGCTGCGCCTCTGAAATGTACTCTTCTCGGTTTTGTGCCGCCGTCGCTTGCAATAAAAATACCCACTTCACCTCTTACGGCTTCTGTTCTTGCATATGCATCACCCTTTGGTAATGTCCATTTCTGTGGATTGGGAATAGGGTTATAATAATCACCGGAAGGTATTTTTTCAATAACCTGCCTGATAATTTTTATAGATTGTCTTACTTCCTGACGGCGAACGAGAGCACGTGCCCAGATGTCGCCGCCTTCGGCTGTCGGAACTTCAAAGTCCAGTTTATCATACACTTCGTAAGGGTCATCAATTCTTATATCGCTTCTGATTCCGCAACCTCTTAGAACAGGGCCAACAACACCCCATTCAACTGCTTTTTCTTTCGGAATAATACCGACGCCCTGAGTTCTTTTCTGGAAAATGGCATTGTCAAACATAAGATCATCATAATCTTTCACTCTTTTTTCAAGATAGTCCATTGTCCTTAGAACTTTATCTTCAAAGCCTTCCGGGAAATCTCTTCTTACGCCTCCCGGCCAGATATACATATGATAGATACGGCCGCCGGTCAATTCTTCAAACAGGTCGAGGATATAGTTTCTGTCGCCGACGCTCCATTGTCCCATTGTGTACAGTCCGAGAGACCCGTTTTGTCCGCCATACCAAAGCATGTATGAGCCGAGCCGAGCCAGTTCCAGCATAAGAACCCTGATATATTTTGCACGTTCCGGAACTTCACGGCCTTCGAGCAATTCTACGGCACGGGCATAAGACTCCTCAACGGGGTCAGGTTCGGGAACACAAAACCGGCATAAAAGGGTAAAACTTTGCAACCAGTTTCTTTTCTCCTGCAACTTTTCAAAAGCACGGTGCAGATATCCGACTTCGGTAGTAGCTTTAACAATAGTATCACCTTCAACTTTAAGGCGAACCATCATGTTTCCGGTTATCCCCGGGTGCTGCGGACCAAGATATAGTGTTGTTGCTTTTTCTCTCATCTTATCTTGAATATTTTTTTGCAAAATCAGGTATTTCTTCACCCGAACGTTTTATAATTTCTTCTCTTACATCACCGGCATCTTCTCTTCCCGGACGCTCGAAGAATGTTTCCGAAGCATACTCTTCGGTATGGAAGTCGCGACGCATTGGCGGCGGTCCGTCCCAGTCTTCAAGAAGGAAGTCCTGAGGAGCTTCAAGCCCGGTAAACTGAATGCCGAACATCTCTCTGAATTCCCTTTCGTAAGTATGTGCCTGACGCCATATCATGTCAATATTATCCATCACCGGATTTTCCCTGTCAAGGCGTGTCCGGACAAATACTTTTATTTTGTCAACAGGAGACCATACAATAAAAATAAGTTCCAATTCGCCCTCTTCCAGCCAGTCAACACAGGTTATGTGTGAAAGGTGTTTAAATCCCATTTCGTCTTTCAGATAAAAAAGAATGGAAGGGACAGTTGTCTTATTTACATTGAAATCAAGCCTGTTATAATTAAAGCTGTTATTTTCGGTAGCATCCTGAAAATTCGCCTTAATCCGTTCTATTATTTTTGTTTTCAGTTCATCCATTTTATGAACATTTTTTATTTTTTTATGACATTTTTGTCGTTTGTCATTCTACTGTTTTTCAACCTTTCAAGTCTTCTGCGTGCATTGCAGGCATTAATGTTAAAGGTTTTTATAATTCCTACCAATTATACTCCGGCATAACCCAGTTCGGTATTATCTTTTTCTGGTTTTCGCGATACCAATCCAGGTTATCCTTATATTTTTGAGCTCCGTTGGCTTTTCCCTGAGCTATCAGTTCCTGAAGTTTTGCAAAGCCCGACAAAACGGCTTCGGGTCGCGGCATGCAACCGTTAATGTAAACATCAACCGGCAGATACTTATCCAAAACTTTAATGGTATTGTATGAATCGTAATACATACCTCCGTTTATGGTGCAGGAGCCGAAACCTATTACGTATTTGGGATCTTGCATCTGTTCGTAAACCCTTATAACTCTTTTCAAAGTTTTCGTGGTCAGATATCCTGTAATAAGGAGTACATCAGCCTGACGTGGTGTTGCAGCGCCCCTGACACCAAGACGTTCGGCATCATATCTCGATGTCATTGTCGGTGGTATTTCGATTGCACCGCAACCCGTACCGTAAGCCAATACCCAAATTGAGTGTTTTCGTGCCCAGTTTTGGATAAAATCAACTATCTTTTGTGAATTCTTATCGTTAATCATCTCTTTTCAACTTTAGAAAAATACAGCATATAAAATTGCAAGTAATCCGAAAAATGTAGGCCAGCCCCAGAAATATCTTATAGATTGTTCGGTCCTATACCGGGGGCTGACAACTCCATAAAGAACAGGTATCATATAAATTACAAATGTTTTGATCAGCAACTCGATGAGGTTTGAAGCACCACCGAGGAACAGGTCAACATAGAGAGTTAGTTTTGCAAATGCAAATACCGATGCCGATGACATCATAGTAAAAAGGTATTTTCCGCCGTTTTCCGACATAGGTCCTGAAGCAAGTTCGGTAGGTGCTCCCACAATGTCAAACGGTGAATATCTGAACATTCCAAGCATTGCCAGAACGGCAGCTATAAAGGCAAACGGCGATGAGAATATCAGCCAGGTACCGCTTTCAACCTGAATATTCATAAGGTCAACGATAGAGGTTGTGTGGTATTGGATCATCAGTGCTACGAGAGCCATCACCCAGGGAATCTCAAATCCAACCATCTGGCTCAATCCACGAGTCACACCAATTGCCGAGTTAGGGTTTCCGGTCTGTCCCGCACCGAGTGCCATTCCCAAAGGTCCGAAGACCATAATGTAAAGCAGGAAAATCAGGTCACCGTGAAAGTTCAGGTTACTGAACCACATTCCGTTATTCAAAACGGGAATTATCATTAAGGACATTACTGATGAGACCATAAGAAATGCCGGTCCGAAATGTTGCATAACTCCGTGATGAATAGCAGAGGTTTTTGAACCTAACTTCATAGCGTCAATAAAATTCTGGTAAAAGGGAGGTCCTTTACGATTTTGTACTCTTGCCGTTATTTTACGGCTTAGTCCCATATAAGTCATTCCTACAGTGAAAGCCACTATGAATGAAACAACAACTCCCAATAATTTAAACCAAATAGAGTCCATTTATCTAATGTTTTTATTATCCGAAAATACTATTTTTAAAAATCAATAATATAACAACAAAGACTATTACGAAAATTGCATAGGTCTGTCCGTTACCCGTGTAAATTCTTCTTGTAAAGTCAAATAAAGATTCAAGTCCGTTTGCAATGGCAGTGTAATACTTGTCAATTTGTCTTCTCATAGCAGGTTCAACAGCTCTGAGGAATGGCTGGAAGAAACCCTGTGAAAAAGTAAGGTTTTCGTGAGCCAACGGCACCTCACCCGAAGAACTGATATCTTTGGTGGTTACGTACCTTGTATTCTTATAACCCTTGATTGTTACAAAGATGACAAAGAAGACAAAAATTCCAAGGATTGCATAAAGGATAGGTTGCAGAACGACCTGATTACCCCACTCATTCAAAATGATTGAAGTATCCCATAGTTGACCCTGTGTCATTCCGTATCCGAGAGTCTGCATTCCGTTGGCAATAGGTTTTAAAATGATTCCGGGGTATGTGCCGAGCAAGAAAGTCAGCCCTGCAAGAATTACCATCGGAACAACCATCAATGCAGGAGCCTCTTTAACATGTGCCCATTCTTCCTCTTCCTGTCCGAGGAAAAAGCCGAAAAGGAATTTGTAACAATAGAGGAATGCGGCAGTACTTGAGAAAAATATTACAATAACGAGCAAATAATGATCGCTGGTTATCAACGATTCGTAAAGCATCCATTTTCCCACAAAACCGCCCAACGGAGGAATACCTGCAAGAGCAATGATTGACATTAATGCCGCCACAAAAGTCCAGGGCATTTTTCTTATCAATCCCGTAACTTCCGTAAAGTTGGATGTTCCGGTCTGACGTTCGATAGCTCCTACTACCATAAAAAGAGTTCCTTTAAATATAGCGTGCATAACGGCAAGGAACAAACCTGCCATCATTGCAAGTGGAGTACCAATTGCCACACCGACAATAATATAACCAAGTTGTGCAACAGAGGAATATGCAAGAAGTTTTTTAGCATCATCCTGTTTTATAGCCCATAATGTGCCAAAAACAGCGGTGAAACCGCCGAGCCAGGCAACAACTCCTCTAAACCATACTCCTTCGGGAACATAGGATAACATTGTTGTGAAAACGATAACCATCCCGTAAATACCCATCTTCGAAAGTGAGCCGGAAAAGATACTCGTATAAGCCATGGGAGCATTACTGTAAGCTCCGGGAGCCCAAACGTGAAGAGGCATAATAGCTGCTTTAACTCCGAAACCCGTTAAGAGTAAAACCGGTATTAAAATCTGCATATCATAACTGAAAGATGTGTATGACGAAATAAGTGATTCAATCATAAAACTTCCTGTCATTGATTTTATAAGTACAATTGCCATCAACATTGCGTAAGCACCAATAGCACTGAATACAAAGTATTTGATACCAATGCGTTGCACGTCATTTCCATTATAGACAACCATAATGTATGATGACCAGGTCATGATTTCCCAGAAAATAAAGAATGATATCAAATCCTGACTCATCAGTATTCCCAGCATCGCCATTATACTAAGGATAAAATTTAAGTAGAAAGCACCTCTACGCTCTTTGCCTTTCATAAAGCTAACAGCATAGAAGGCTGCAAATGCTCCAAGTCCCAGAACTATCAGCGAAAACAGCCAACCGAAAGCATTTATCCCCCAGCTGAGTTCAATTCCGCCAACATTAAAGTCAATGGCATAACCTGTCGCAACATTAGTGTAAAAAAGATAAGACGGGACGAGTATTGTTGCCAGGAAAAGTATATCCTGAACAATATTGCCAAGCTTACCGGCCATCCAGGTAACTATTGCGCCGCCCAGGAATAAGATGAATATTAAAAATATTGTTTCCATTGTATCAATTTATCTTTATATCCTAAAATTAATTAAGTGTCAAAACATCATTTATATAACCTGCTTTATCCATAAGATCAGCCGATGCCCTATGGAGAAAACCTGTAACGGCATCAGGATAAAAACCAACTATCAGAACAATTGCACCAAGTGTAATCATTGCAATCAAAGCATTAAGAGTAGGCCTTTGTGTTGAAACGGATTCATCCTTTTTAAAGAAATAGATTCTGTTCACAACTCTCATATAATAAACCACTTCAATTATACTAACGATGAGTACAAGAGCTATAATCAGCAACATATTGCTATCAGCGGCGGCAGTTAAAACCGAAAGTTTACTCCAGAACCCTGCAAAAGGCGGCAACCCGACAATAGCAAAAGAACCGAGAACAAAAAGGAATGAGGTTATGGGAAGAAATTTTCCAATACCGTTAACCTCTTTGATGAGTTTATCTTTTGAGTTGTACACAAGATAACTTCCCGAAAGGAAAAGCAAAGACTTGATTATTGCGTGGTTGAACATCAGGAAAAGAGCTGCAAAAACTCCTTCTTCCGTACCCATACCGAAAGCAACCATTACCAGTCCCATCTGGCCTATACTTGAATAAGCAAGCATCCTTTTAAGTTTCTCTTGGCGTATTGCAGCGGTTTCCGCTACAATTAACGTTATCATTCCGATAACTATGAGAAGATCATAAGCACCGCTAAGGTCAAAAAGAGTATATATTATACGAATAGAAGCATAAATGGCAGCTTTTACCACAATACCTGCAAAGGCTGCTCCAACCGGTCCGGGTGCTTCGGCATAGGCATCGGGTGCCCAGCCGTTAAGCGGGAATATCTCAGCTTCAATACCAAGTGCGGTAAAAAGAAATATGATTGCCATTATCTTGTAGGCAGGTTTCATCAGGTGCATCTTGCTTCCGATATCCGCCATATTCAATGTGCCCAATTGTGAATAGATTATCATAATTGCAATGAGCAGGAAGGCTGAAGCCAACGAACCGAGCATTAAATATTTAAACGATGCTTCCGCACTGTCACGTCCTGTGTAAAAGGCCGTAAGTGCATATGCCGAAATACTTGTTATCTCGATAAATACGAACAGGTTAAAAATATCACCTGTCAAAACCATACCAACCGAACCTGTAATAAGCATCATTAATAAAAGGAAATACTTTTTTGCGGGTTCAAAGTCCACATTACGCTTAAAGCGATAACTGTACATCCAAACTATCAGTCCGAGGAAAACCATTAATGTTACCAGAAATCCTGAGAATGCACTAAATACAAGATTAATTCCCAGAGGAGGAGCCCAGCCTGCAATAACTTCTACAATAGGGCCGTTTACCATTACGTAATTCATCAGGTTTATGGCCAGCACCAACAGGTATGCCAGTACGATTCCGGGTATCACCCTGACCGATTCTTTCCAAATCATCCCGAATAGCGGAATTAAAAATGCCGCCAAAAGGGGAATTGCTACAAATAATACGGGAGTTCCTACCATTTTAAATTCCTTATTTCGTCAATATGTAATGTACCATGATGTCTGTAAAGTCTGATAACGAGAGCCAAAGCAACAGCTGTAACTCCGAATCCGATAACAATGGCTGTAAGAACCAGTGCCTGCGGGATGGGGTCAACCATTATTTTCGGGTTATCGAGGTATCCCGGTGAAAATATGGGAGCCGTACCTCCTTTTAAATAGCCAATGGCAACAAGTAACAGGTTTATACCCGAATCAATTATTGAAAGGCCAATGACAATTTTCAAGAGGGAGCGTTTTACCAGAGCTCCGTACAAACCAATCAGGATCACCAGTACAGCAGTGCCGTAAACACCGTAATCCAATATTTTAAATAATGTATCTTCCATTGTTTTATCCTTTTTCGTGTAAAACAGTATAAATAACACCTGTAAGCTCAGCAGCTACTTTAAAACCGACAGCTATATATATTATAGGTATAACTCCGCCGCTGAACAGATCATTCAGAGTGCCGACAGGTAAGAAGTTTTCGAGAAAACTACCACCATATATCAATCCCCAGATTCCAACTCCTGCAAAAGTTATTCCCGCAAGAGATTCGATGACAGAAAGTGTATTGTGTCCCACTGTGAAATTCTCATAAGCAAGAAGCATCAGCAGAAACCCTGTTGCAATTATAACACCTCCCTGGAAACCTCCACCGGGAGAAAGATGACCGTGAATGAACACATAAGCACCTAACAGGACAATTGCGGGAAATAGTAATTTTGAGCCCGAAGTAACAACTTTACTTGCCGAGAACAATACCGAGCGCTCTCCGGCCTGGTGCCTTTTCTTATATAAGATACCTCCCAGAGCCGTAACTGCAAGGAAGAGAACCGTTACCTCACCAAGTGTGTCAAACCCTCTGAAGTTAACAACAATACTTGTTACCGTGTTGGCAACATTTAAAGAGTTTACCGTTTCATTAAGATAAGCATCCTTAACCGGCACAACACCTTCAACTAAATGGGAATCGCCAAAACCAATATCAAAAAATGTGATTGAGATATAATATCCCATAACGGCTAATAATAATATAACTACGAATTTCTTCATTTTACACCGGATTTAAATTTTTCCTTATTGTCATGCTCATCTTCATAACGAACCGTATTACGGATGGTGATGATGAATATAATTGTTGTAAGAGCCACTCCGATGGCAGCTTCCGTTAATGCAACATCAGGAGCCTGAAGCAGATAGAACAGTACTGAAAGAACAAGACTGATGATACCTGTAGCTATTGTTGCATATAATAAATCTTTTTGCCTGATTGAGTAAACAGCTGCCCCAATCATTAGCAAAAACAAGATTACAATTAATATGAAATATATCATGATTTAACCTCCTCTTTTTCGTGTGGGTTTACTTCGCTGTAAGCGTCCATATTTTCTTTATCCTCACTCAATATCAGAGGATAGCGTTTTCTTTTATACATTGCTCTTGCCAATGCGTGTGAACTGATGGGGTTTGAATAGGCAATGAAAATAATAATTATGATCATTTTCATCATCCAGGAAGGCTCAAGAAAACCGACTCCCAGAATTAAACTCATACCCCCAAGAGTAGTTGCTTTGGTACCTGCCTGCAAGCGGTTGTAGATGTCGGGCATTCTAAAAATACCCAAAGCACCGAGAAACAGGAATATACTACCTATTATAATAAAGGTTCCGCCGATAATTTCCATAATACTCATAATGCGCCCTCCAAATATCTTGCGATGACAATAACACCGATAAAGCCGAGAACGGCATAAAGCAGTGCAACATCAACATAAATAAACCTTTGAAATACGTATGCCAACAGCACAATAGCAGCTACGGCAATAGTTGTTATCGTGTCAAGAGCTACCGTACGGTCTCCTGCGGTTGGGCCCTTAACAAATCTTATGGCTGAGAAAATGAATCCCAGGACCATAAATGAAAGAGCAATTGTGATTATAATTGTCATAACTAAAAGATTTTTAATAATATTTTTTCAAATTGTTCGGCAATATCCGTAAATGCTTTCTCCGGATCAGTTGTCTTTACATCAATCCAATGAATATAAAAAGTATCATCAACAATATCAATCGTTAAAGTTCCCGGAGTAAGTGTTATGCTGTTGGCCAAAACCATTTTGGAATAATTGGTTGTCAACTTGGTTTTAAACTTAACTATTCCGGGGTTAATAGGTAAAGATGGTGTTAGTACCCTGCGTGCTACATCAAGATTGGAATTAATCAGAGCCCAGAGAAAGACAAACAGATACCATATCATATAAAAAATTTTCACCGGATTGAAAATGGAAATCGTACAACAGGTAAAAAGTCTGATACTCAGATAAGAAATTATCATTGATGTCAAAGCGCCAACAATCAATTCGTGGGTTGCAAATGAACTGGTAAAGGCAATCCAAACCAGCATCATAAACACGGAGTTGACTATAAAACGCGACAGCTTTTCACTAAATGTTAAAGTAGGCATAAAGCAGTTTTTTAAATTATCCTAAATCATATTTTTTACCTTCAAAGTAGCGCATAAACTGAACCCTTTCATATTCGGCAGGATTCGGGCTGTTTATCTGGCTCATTTTGCCTTTGAAGTCATCAATTTTATCAAAATCATGTTTGCTCATCCAGGTTTTCAGGTCTTCAGTCATATCTTCAATATAATTTACTCCATGTTTATACAAGGAGGATACTACCTGAACAGCATCGGCACCGGCAAGTATCTCTTTCACAACGGAAGCTCCGTCGTGAACACCGGTTGAAGCAATCAGATCACAACCAACCCTTCCCGAAAGAATTGACATCCATCGTAACGAAATTGCAAGGTCGGATGAACGGCTCAATACATTGGACGGTATAATCTTGAAGTTGTCAATGTCAAAGTCAGGATGGAAAAACCTGTTGAAGAGTACAACGCCCTGAACACCACTTTCAGAAACTCTTTTTACAAAAGCTGCAAGATCGGCGAAATAGTAGCTTAGCTTGACGGCAATTGGAATTTTAACAGTGGATTTGATCTTTTCGATGAGATCCATATAGGTATCTTCAATCTTAGAACAAGTTTGACTGAAATCGGAAGGAAGGATGAACATATTTAATTCAATAGCATCTGCTCCGGCTTCCTCCAGCTTTTTGGCAAAAAAGCTCCATTCCCAAGAACTAACACAGTTTATGCTGGCTATTACGGGAATTGTCAGTGCACTCTTTGCTTCCGAGATCAATGTGAGATATTTCTTGATATTGTCATCTTTGATTTTGTAGTCATAGTAATCCAGAAAACGAACATCCGGAAACTCCAGATCTTTCTCTTTTTCAAGAATACTCTGATACTCATTATAAATTTCCTCTTCAAAAATGGATTTTAAAACAACAGCTCCTGCGCCGCTGTTCTCAATTTTTTTCAGATTATCCAATGAGCTGGTAAGGCTTGAACTACCTACCACTATCGGGGATTTTAATTTTAATCCTAAATAATTGACTGACAAGTCCATAGTTTATTTTTTTATTATTAATGTGGGGCAAAAATAGGGAAATATGTATTCATATTGAATCTAAATAAATAAGTAGTGTAAATTTAGAAATATTTATAAATAAGGAAGTGGGTAAATTGGGGGGTGGTTTGGGGTTTTGAAGTTTTGAGGTTTTGAGGTTTTGAAGTTTTGAGGTTTTTTAATGTTCATTAATGAGCTTTGTAAATTTGAAAAAGTCAATGCCAACCATATATTGGGGAACAGCAGAGGGATTTTTACCCGTCGTTTTAATTGTAACCGTATTTCTACCTTTTTTCAGGCTGAATATGCCCAGCTCCGCGGAATCTTTAATTACATCTTTGCCTGTTTGGTCGTGATATCCGGAAAACTTTTTATCGCAAAATTTGCCGTTAAAAGCAATTTTAAAGTCGGCATAGTCAATGGCTTTAGTGTATTCCATCTCTATTTTATATTTTCCGTTTTCCGGAACAATGAAGTCTGCCGTTAAAGTAGAATTGTCAGCTCTGGCAATCCACCACAACTGAGCATTATTACTCCACTCAAGTTCCTTTATTGATTGTATGTAATATCCGCCATTGCTTACATTCAGAACCCGCAAGTCTTCACCTTCCATTATGCCGTTTTTTAGGGGCTTAGGTTTAATAAGATCGGTCATCTTCAATGCAACAGGTTTGTTAACAGTTTCCGGTGAAGGCGTAATATTGCAAGTCCCTCCCGGCAATATGTACCAATATGATATAGGTGCATAATTGATTTGTGTTTTTACCCAATGCCATAACTCCATATCAAAACGTAAAGAATCGTTAAACGGGATTCTGTCTAAAAGATAGAATCTGAGGTTTACAGACATTCCGGGATGAAAATTTCCCGAGCCGTCGGGTTGAGCAATTAAAAAGTGCGAAAACTTTGCAGGAAGACACCAGGCATACCCGAAATAATCTTCGGTTCCCGTTCCTATAAACGAAGGGAAGGTGTCGTTATCAACCCATACTTTCTCATCTCCTTCTCCCCACCAGGCATCTACGGTGTTAAAAACAGTTAATCCGGTTCCCATATATACTCCCTTACCTTTCAGAGTAACAAAATTAACATCAAAATGTCCGTCGCTGTCATTATCCTGATTTGTTTTAACCGATTCAATGTTATGTAACTCGTTCCAGGAAACACCAAAGTGCATAGAATTATCCCTCCAATGGTATCTTTTGGTCATTATATTAAACTTCAGAATACTAACTTCCTGATTGCCAAGATTTCCAATTGTGATTTCAGCATTTTTATGAAACGGCATCAACCAATAGGAAGTAAGAGTGCTGTCTTCGTCAACGCATGAGTATAATGTTTGGTACTGACGAATCTGATAGCCTGTTCCGAAAAAGTCTCCCACCGGTGCCCACACGGTTCTTTCGCCGTCAAAAGTCATTTTCAAAACAGTAGAACGCAATGCCTGTGGCAGATTATCCGCAGATATTTTCATTTTTAACACGCAAATTGCTTTATTTCCCGAAAGTGATAAGTTTGATGAATCTCCGGGCTTCAATATTATATCGTTTCTAATTATTTCTTCATTTCCTGAAGTTGATTCCGGCAGAGACGGTTCAAGAAGTTTTTTTTGTACTTTTTCAATGAGAGGCGAGAGTACGGTCAGTTCTTTTGTTGTAAAACTTCTGACAGCAGTTTTCCCGGAGTATGTCCTGTAATCAATATTGTAATATATTGACGGAGAATGCTTGTCGGGCTTTAAAGAATCACTCATAGGTTATTTTAAGATGACGGGAGTAGGGGATGGGAAGGTAAAGATTATGTCCGCGCCTGGAATAATCCGATTCGGGTGATACTGATGAACTTAACGGTTCTCCGACAAGGGCCCCACCGCTAATTATATCCAAAACGGGTCCTTCTATTTCAGGATTGTCAGAGCCGTCGAAATAAAAACGAATAGTGCCGGAATAAGCATTCTTGTTACCGAAAGTCATCCAGAATCTCACGACGGCACCCGGACCGTCCGCATCAAACATCACAAATTCGCGTCTTTCACCATTGTTTTCTTCCCTGAGAAACCAGGAGGCGTCATAATTGGCAAACCAACCTGTGCTGTCGGGCGAAACGGAGCGTCTGTCGTATGAACTGAACTGCTTTACGGTGAAAGCCGGTACCGGGAATTTCGTAACAATGTTTCTGTCTGTCATTTCATTCAGCAAACTTGCCAGAGTAATTTCCTTGTTTGATTGCCTGCAGGATATTGCCAGTATGAGAATCAATATAATTGCCGGAAAATGCAGATGTTTGCTCATGATTTGAATATTTTGGAATTAACCTACAAATTTAATAAAAAAAGGCATACCCGCCGGATATGCCTTTTTTCACGAAAAAAAACGTATTTTAATAGAACCGGACTCTGTTATCCGTAATATCACTGTTATCTTTAAGAACTTTTACATACGAGTTGTTGTTAACCTTTGAAACGAAATTCATCAGTAATTGCTTTTCATAAAGCTTAGTATTTCCTGATAAGTCTGCTTTTTTCAATTCGTCAACAACAACAAAGAATCCGGCATTATTACCTTTCACCGGTTTTGAGATGACCTTAGTTTTCATTGCAAATGCTTTACCTAAAACAGTTGCTTCATTTCCAAATCCTGCAATATTTCTTGTCATGAATGTCAGGTTTGGAACCGTATCAATCTTTGAGTTCAGTTTTGAAGCTATTTGGTTCAGGTTTTTAGAGTTTTTGGCAACCTCTTTCATTTTGCTTATCATAACATCACCTTTTAACTCTTTCTTAACCAGCGGTTCAAGCATATCCCTAATTTCGTCAAGAGGAGGAATACCTGCCTTCCTTACTTTGGTAACTGCAGCAACAACATACATGTCTGTTAGTGTATAGACCTGTGATACAGCTCCCACATCTATTCCGTCGGTGTAAAGCCATTGTATTATACTTCTCGGGTTATCGAGCCCGGCAATTCTGTCGGACATAGGTTGCAGGCGCTGAGCAGTTCTTTTATTCAGCCCCATACTTGTAGCCAGTGTGTCGAAGGCTTCCAGGTTTGTAGCTTTTCCCTGAAATTCGCTTGCTTTTGCAAAAACATCCTGATAAGTCTGCTGACTTGGTGTAATGTTAATGGTAATCTGGGCTACCCTCACTTTTTTTGTCGGTTTAAGTTTACCGGTTACTTTAATAATATGGAACCCGAAATCGGATTCAACAAGTGTAACACCACCGACAGGCGTCTTAAAAACAGCCTCATTAAATTGCGGGACCATCTGTCCGTCGGCAAACCAGCCGAGGTCTCCGGAGTTTTGCTTTGCAGAAGGATCATCAGACATCTCTTTTGCAATTTGCTCCAGTTTTTTCGGGTTGGCTTTCACAACTTCCAGCAAACTGTCTGCAATAGCTTTTGCATCAATTTTTATCCTTGTAACATCTTGTCCTGCATTCCGTGCACCCGAATATGCTATTAAAATATGGCTTGCTTTCATTGAATCGGGTCTGAAAACGATTTTTTCAAGTTTAGCCATATGCCATGCATTATTTTCGACATAAGGCTCAACAAAAGTTCCAACCGGAGAGTTGAACATTATAGAATCAATTTGGACAGGGAGTTGACCTTCTTTATAATATGTACTGTCGTATCTCTCGTCCGATTCTCTTGCAACAAAAAGAGGTGCATTGTCAGCCTTTTTGAAATCTTCAAAAATTTCAAAAACCTCTTTTTTGATGTCTTGCCTGTCTTTTGAAGATGGTTTCACATCAAAAATCACATAATCAATATCACGTGATTCGGGTTGCTCGTAGTTTTGCTTGTACTCTTCGTAGTACTTCTCCATATCGGCATCGGCGACAGTTATTGTGCTGTCGGCAATAGTGTTGTATCTTGCACCAACAAGCCTGACCTTTGCCGTTGTTTTCCTGTCAACATAATCTTTTACCAGAAAGGTGTCGGGCATAAAGTATGCTTTGGATATCAGGTCTTTATATTTTGTTTGTAGCCTGTCCTCTTTGATGGCTTTTACAAAATCATCCCAGCGGGCACGGTTAGTAGCATCCATCTGATCGAGCTGTTTTATGTAGTTTCTTACCAACTCCGGGTCATATTGATTTGTCTTGGGATCTTTAAAATACTGGAGGATATATTTGTGAGGATTGTCACCTTGCAACTGGTCGAACAGCTCTTCAGGAGAGACCACAATTCCCAGTTCTTCATATTCCTTTTTCAGAATAATCTCATCAACTATCTGATCGTAAGTTTGTTGTCTGATTCTGAAAACTTCATCGGCTGTCAGGTTCTGCTTTTTTTGCTGACTTTTGGTATATTCAATATTTTTTTCAACTTTTTGATTGAAATAAGAATAAGGAATCTCCTCGCCATCAATAACGGCAATGTTCATATCCCTTCCTTGCGGCCTTCTTTTCAGGAAATCACCCAAAATAAAAGCCGCCAAAGCCACCCCGATAATTATAACAAGTAACCCCGATTGTTTTCTAATGCTTCCAATAACTGCCATAAGTTCACTTTTTTAAAATAGAGCGCAAATGTACAACAACTAAATTGAATGAGACAAATTTTTAGAGAAAAATTTTTTTCTTGACTTTTGAAGTTTGTTCTTTATAGAGTGAAAATGATATCCGGCGGAAGGAATTTGGGAAATAGGAAGTTTCTAACGGGCTATTGCCGATACCGACCTTCGGTCGAGT
>JALSSR010000046.1 GCA_026984135.1 Bacteroidales bacterium | reverse complement strand
CCCACAAGGTCGCCCATATAAATCTCCACTATTTCATTCAGGTCGTTACCGGCCAGCCAGCCGTTAAGAATTTCTGTTTCATTTTCCTCAACACCGGAAAGCACCCATGCTTCACCGCAATTGGGTAACGGCGAAAAGTCCATATTCATTACGGTCTTGATTTTGTCGCCTCCCCATATCTTATCTTTAAAAAGGGGTTTGAATTTTAACGGATAGAGCTTGTTCATAATCAAATTATTTAAGTGGCCAAAAGTAATAAATTTCAAATAACGAAAATGCTTTTTGACATCCCGGATAAATCTGATTTTTTCAGTTGGCTCTGTTTTCAGAAATATTCCTGTAAATATTCTTGCCCTTAATACAAGTTTTGTTAGCTTTGCAGCTACTTACGTAAACTCAGGTATTATGAAGAAAAAGCCTAATAAAGAAATTCTGGATGCAATGAGCAGAAACTCTGATTATTGGAAAGGGCCTTTTTATTTTAACCGGAAAGACCCAAGATTAGTTGTTCCTAAATTGAATCCGGCTATGGGAATGACTTTGAACTTTGCAAACCCGTATGTCTATTTATTATTGATCTCAATTATTCTGATTCTTGTTGTTGTTCAATTTTTATAGATATTTTTATATAAAGTTTTGAATTTTAAGGAGAAAAATGAAAATGAAACAGTTTAATGCAAGAGTAATAAAAAGTTTGTTCACTCTTGCCATTTTTTCAGGAAGTTTTATACTTAATTCCTGTAAAAAGGATCTGGATCCTATTGCTCAAATAGGCGTTTCACAAGGAACCTATATGGGCATTGTTCACTTGAGTTGGGACCCGGTTGAAAATGCAGAGTATTATAATATTGAAAGACAAGGCCCTGACGGTGAATGGCGAGCTGCCGGGACAGTAACTAACAGCCCTTTTGACGATTATGGATTTAACCTTGGAGATAACAAACTGGTGGAAGGTGTAAAGTATAATTACAGGGTTATTTCAGCGAGCCGCGATATAGGAGATAGTGATCCTGCTTATGCGCAAAATCAAGGATGGATCTATGAAATGAAACCCATTGATCTGACTGTTTCACGTAATGAAGATGCTTCAATAACACTTCATTGGACTGACTCGAATCAAAATGTTTATGATACGTATGGAAACTCTGTTCAATACTATTATGTAATTGAAAGAGCTTATGAAGATGATATGGATTTCAATCAAATACATACAACAGACCATGGTGGAGGCGATCAGACATATATTGATGAGGATGTTGCAACCGACAAAACGGCAATCTACAGGATAACAGGCCGGTATGAATATCAATATAAAAATATGGACGATGATTATGTAACGGGAATCAACATAAAAACATATGCTGAAGTGAGCGAGTCCGGTGGAGGAGGTGGAGGCGGTGGAGGCGGAGAAAGTCAATATGATGTTGAAAATCTTAATGACTTGCCACAATCCGGAGACGGGTACGGATATGTTTATCTGAAAAATATTAATGATGACATGTACCTGGTCACAATACCAAATCCGGCATTCGGGTCACCTGTCGTTTACAAACTAAACGGTACATCCTGGCAAAATATCAGTAATGATTACCCGGCAGGGTTACAGCAAAATTACGACAAAGTAAGTATCTGCGGCAACGGCACGACACTATGGGTTGCAGGCGTTTCCGATTCTGCTTATATCTACAGGTTTGATGGGGACTGGAGTACTAATCTTGCTTCTTTAAATTTAGGTTTAACAAGCAAGCCCGACAATATTATGGTGGAATATAATGATAATAAATTGTATGCGATTGTTGACCACGACAGTAAACTCGATTTGTTTTCATTGGACGATAATAATATGTGGAATCAGGAAAATATGCTTGAGGATAATGCTTCCGTATTTGATCTTGGTTTTGAAAACTTTAATGGTGAATTGTATGTCTGTTATACCGTTTCTAATTCAAGCAATAACTCCACCATCAAAATAAAGCATCTGTCAGGCGGGTTATGGCAATCCGATTTTGAACAGGCTTACGATAACGTGATGAATGTCCGGTTTGCGGTTGCAGATAACGGAGATGTTTATTTTACTTCCGACTCGCAAAGTCCCGGGACCTGGCAAGGTAATGTTTTTAAAGTAACATCTTTAAATTCGGCACAGGAACTTGTAGGCTCTTCAAATACCTGGCTCACATTCCCGCAGAATATAGCTTTTGACAATAACGGGAATGTGGTAGTATTATACGGTAAATTTGTCTCTGCAAGTGAACCTGTGGAGATGCACCTTGCAGTATATGAAAGCAATGAATGGAAAGTTATATCCGGAGATTTTTCTAATCATATTTCACCGGCAACCATAGAATCCAATAACGGTATTTACTTTATTTATGGAGATGGAATAAACACAGTAAACAGTTATCCCACGGTTTTAAAAGCAAATATATTCACAAAATAAATAGCAATTAAAATGAAAAAAGTATCATTATTTTTAGCAGCAGTTGCATTAATGATTTCAACAAATCTTTTTGCACAGGATCCTCCCAGAAAAGAGGATAAAAAAGGCAGTAATGACTATCCCGGCTTATCAAGATACAAAGGAGCTGTTATTCAGGAGGATAACACGATCAATTACGGTGAATTTTATCTGGGGCTGGACGAGCCTGAACAGAAAGATTTTAAAGGACACGGCCTGATGTTTAAAAAATACCTTGTTGTTAAAGGAAAAATTTACAACAATCAATACTTAATTCCTGTTGATGAAGGCATTGACAAAGTTTATGAAAATTATAAAAATGCTTTACAAGTCGCCGGTTATCAAATCTTATACACTGAAAGTCAATCCGAATATAATAATTTTTATCGTGATGATTATTATGATGATTTGGCGAATTTTCCGGATGGTGCATATGGGATACAGACAGACCATTATCACTACTTAGTGGCAAAAGGCGTAAAAGACTCATTGGATATATATGTGAACCTTTATATTGCCGTTGGGGGTAATTACGGACAAGATTTTGTGATTGTAAATCAATCGGTAATAGAAGCAATGCCTGTGGAATTGGGATTGGTATCAGCTGATATTATTGCTCAAAATATTGAATTGACGGGACATTCGATTTTTTATGACATTCATTTTGCAACAGGTAGCTCAACTATTGAAGCTAAATCCGACAATCAGATAAAACAGATTGCCGATTATCTTAATCAACACAAAGACAAAATGTTTTTCATTGTAGGCCACACTGATAATGTGGGGAACTTTGCTTCCAATATGACTTTATCGGAAAACAGGGCAAAAGCCGTTATAAGCGAATTGACTTCAAAATACGGTGTTGACGCGAGTCAGTTAAAAGCTTACGGTGTGGCAAATCTGGCACCTGTAACAAGCAATTCAACCGACAGCGGAAAAGCAAGAAACCGCAGAGTTGAAATTGTGGAACAATAAATGCTGCCGTAAGATTAAAAAAATCAAAATATCATCTCAACACCCTCATTGGCAATAACTTCATTGCCATTGTCAAGTTCTGCCATAAGAATGTAAAGGTATGAATCGCCTTTGTTTACTTTTGTGTCAAGGTAAACCGTATCAACATTGCCGTCAAAAGATTTTTTCAAAACGGCTTTTCCGGTATCCTGTTTTTTATACAGTTTCAGTTTTACTACATGATTGTTTAACGACCTTTTCCAGGAAATTTCTATTCCGTTGTTTTTCTTTTTCAAATTTAAGATGATATGTACTTTGGGATTATATCTGTAAACTGTGATTGAGGCTCTATTATCGGACGTTTTATTTCCAAAGCCTATACTTTCAACTTCATAACGGTATTTGCCCGGTAAGCGTAATATGGTATCAATATAATAGTTTTGACCGAGTTTTTCATTATTAAGTTTCAATGTATCTTTGTTGTTATCAATAAGATAGATGTTGTATGCATATGCGGTGCCTTTGATAGGCGGCATCCATAACAGTTTGATGTTTCCGTCATCACCGTTGACATAATCAAGGGTTTCGGGCGGGAAAACCGGTTCGTGTTCCGGGATGTAAAACGTAAGTGTATCGGAACTGACGCTTTCCACGAAACCATCGCTTACGTTACGTACGTAATAGCTGACTTTTTTTGCAGCTTTTAATTCCGGCGATACGTCTGTAAATTTTACATTCTCTTTTAAAGTTTGTGCCATATCATTTAGTTGGCGGAAAGGTCCTTCTTCCAAACTTCTGTAAATGCGGTATCCGATAATATTTTTGCCGGTATTTTTCCAGGTTAGCGTAGCGGTATCATTTGAAAATTTACCATTAAAGTTTTGCGGCCTGAAAGGTTTCTCCGCGAAAGTTGCAAAAGCCGGAATACGGGTACTTGGTCTCTTGCCGCCGAAAAAATCATTTACGACAAGATAATAAAACCAGGGTTCGTTTGCACGCGGGATGACATCCGTAAACCCGGTTGTGTCGGCAGGTAAGTCTGAAATCTTAATATATCCGGTATCAAAAGAGTTGCTGCGGTAAAGTTCAAGACTTGAAACTGTTTGTGTATAATTCAGCCGCCAGTTTAGCCGTACGGCTTTTCTGTCTTTCAACGGTGTTGCCGTAAATGCGGTGACACCGGGACGAGGCAGTAACCCGAAATTGTGACCCGTTGCCACGGCGGAACGAACAGTTTTGCCGTTTACCGATACCTCAATGTAATACAAAAAGATACCCTTTTTGACAAGAGTCGTATCCACAACGGCAAATTCAACCGTATCGGAATTTTCAAAAGGATGTACATAATGAATTGTATTTATCCCGGTGAAAATTTTTTCTTTGACCGAAGCTCTGAAAACCTTAAATCCGGTTGTGTCAATTTTTCCGGTCGTAAACCATGTTATTTCCGGAAACTTACTGTCACTGACAGTTTCTTTTACTTTAATGATCTGGCCTTGCAGAAAAACCGGAAGAAATAAAACCGCAATTATCAATATTTTTTTCATAATTTTCAAATTAAAATTTTCTTACTAAACCCAATTAGTCACCGTAATCACTACAACTGCCGCCCAATTTCAAAATAAAATCATTACCGGAGGTGCTCACTTTTATTCTGTCCAGAATTGTGATACACCCATCCAGTCCGCAGGCACCGACACACGTTTCCATTGATTGGCAAACGGAAAGGGATAAATCGCCGTTATGATAGGTGCCTTTAATATCGGCATAAGCCGACTGTTTTACACCTACGAATCCGCAACCTGTTATATTCACACCGCCTTTGGCTTTGCCAAATCCGTAACCGCCGATTTGAAACAATCCGTCGGAATAATCAAGGTGAATAAATGTACCGATGCCGGCTTTTGCCGAAACATCAATTACAAGCAACGGGAATGATTTGTCAACCAATGTTCGTTGTGCAATGACATAGAATCCGTGCAGGGATGAAAAATCGGGTTTTGCCGTTTCAAAATCCTTAAGCATAGGTGTTGTAACCTCACTCAAATCACCGCCGTAATCGCCGAGTATAAATCCACCGCCATATATATCGGAGGAGAGAAGTATGTTCCCGCTAAATCCCAAATAGAAACCATGCGGGTCAAAACGCATACCCATCATTCCGGATTTAAGACCGGCAAAGCCGAGGTCCAGATCGGATTTAATAGTCAGGTTACCCACAAGAGCCTTTTCGGCAAAAAGATATGCCATTTCCAAATCCCCCAGCGGCGTATCAATCTTATTGACTTTTATTCCGTCCCCGTTGGCTTCAATACCGCCGTGAACCGTATATGCCACCACATTGTCATCCTCCAGACCCGTGGAATTCGTGTTGCAGTTGAAGTTCAATTCACCCCAAGTGTTTGAGGTCACGGAAATTTTTCCGTCAATGAGATTCATTTTCTCTTTCCCCATTTTAATTATTTGCGGAGTGATTACATCAATGTAGCATTCGCCGGGAGTTTTAGTCAGGAATCCTCTGAGTGTCAATTCTTCCCCGCTTTCACCCGGAGGCGGCTTAATATGAAAATCGCCGTAAGAGGTATATTTTTTATTGACAAGTGTTTGGAATTGCGGTTGTTGGTCAAGCACGTAAACGATATTAGCATTACAATCAACCGCCCCGTTAAGAGGCTCCAGTTTAGCCTGAAGTTTATTACCCTGTTTCGTATATGTCATTATTGCACGGGTGGGGACATATCCCGGTATCCCGAGGTCAGGCATACCAGCGAGGCTGAAAAATCCGTCGCCGGTCATTATCTGGTCAACAAATATATCCAGCAGATTGTGGAAAAGCATATGTTTTCCAAGACTCAATACCGAAGAGTTATCGCTTAACATCCCTATGGAAGTAAATTCCAGCCTGTCATCAGTTGCCGGCAGATTATCAACCCAAGCTGCGGGACCTTGGGTGTTTCCCACGAGGCTGATTCTGTAATGACCTACACCTGCATCATAATTGAAAACGGGTTCCAGTCCGTCGGCAAGTTGTAATTGTGTAATGCCGCCGAGAGAAAGGCCGCCTTCCATATTGATTTTGCCTTCGCGTAATGCATCGGGACGGATATTCAACCCCCTTATTCCGGCATCCACACCGAGACCGGTAAAAATAGTTGCTTCGGGAATAACTATTGCGTCCCTTGTTTTATCAAAATACCAGCCGCTTTTGCTCTTCACATTCCATTTCTCAAGTTCGAAAGAGATTTCATCGTCCGGATTATGCATCAGTTCGATATTCTCTTTGGTAACAACGATATCACCGGCTTTGATTTTCAAGTCAAGAGGCGAACTGTTGTTTGCCATGGGAATGCCGGTATGCAGCACCGCTCCTATATGTATTTTGCCTTCCTTATAAAATGATGATTTGAACCCGGATGAGGCATTGAACCCGAATACATTGAAATTACCGACCGGTACGGGTTTGTAATTGTTATCAAGATCAAAGATGTATTTTTGATTGATGAAAAACTGCGGAACACTGCCGTTAACGGCTTTGAAAACAGTAATTTCCTTATGCAATGTATCATCTCCGACGTAAAAGTCACCGTTAAAATCATAAGCAAATTTAAAGGAAGCCAAATCAAGTTTTAATGCTGCGGATATACTGCCGTAATCACCGGTTTTTGTTACGATAAGTTGTTGCAGGTTGAGGAAAGAAGCGGGTATCCGAAAATTGCCCGAGAATCCGCCGTCGAGTTTAACGGGTATATAAAATGTTTGGGTTGTGATGTTATTTGAAAGAGGTGTGATTTTTCCGTTAGCCGGTTCAGGCTCTATTTTAAGGTTTTTAAAATATATTTTTTCATCGTCGTTCATTGCGGAGAATCCGGGTATGGAAGGTAAATCGTGAAAAAATCCGCTTACCGTAACACCGAATCCAGGTTTTGCAGTCATACTTTCAATGCTAACCGGTAATCCCCATATCTTACTTATATCCATATTGTTAACCGGTTGAAGCTGGAAATCGTAAGAAGGTTTGGGATAGGCAAACGGTTCCACGGAAATTGTTTTGACAGCTCCTATATATCCCGGATTTTTTCCGTCTTTAACTACGTGAACATCTAAATTTGTCAACATCATAGGAATACCTTCAAGGGTATATTTTCCGTCACTGCCTGAATAGCTCTCCACATAAACCGTTTGGCCGTCGGAATTTTGTAATCTCACAAAAATTCCGGCACTGTCCAACGGTGCACCGCTTAATTTATCGGTTATCTTACCCTCAATGCTATATGCAGGTTCGAGGAATATTATTTTGTTTTCCGGTGTATTGCTTACCGGAATATTGTAAGAGACCTGAGTAGGAGAATATCCGTCGGCTTTGACTTTAATCAGAAACTGTTGCCCCGGAGACGGGAATACAAGATCAGCGGAGCCGTTATTGCCGGTTTTGCCGTATGCGAGTGTGTCGCCCACAATAATATCCGCACCGGCAATACCGCTGTTTGTTTCTTTATTTTCAACAACGAGGTGCAGCCTGTGCAGCTTCTTATAAACCGTGAGAACCACACGTTCATTGGGGTTTTCGGGTAGCTGATCAATAGTGACAGTATCTGCAAAATATTGATTTGACAAAGGTTGTATCTCTATTATATTATTGCTTTCCGCAACGGGTAACTCCACAATTTCTCCATCAACATAAATACTCCCGTCCTCATCATATTCGTATCGCGTTTCTGTTTTTACGTAAGGGTTATTGGGAAGCATCCGGACATATGCCGGAACCGCTTTCCCGGTTTCGTCAACAACTTTTGCTTTCATCAAAAACTTCGGTTCAAGTTGAAATTCTTTAAAAAAGAGTTCCCCGTATTTAAAATTAAAAGCCTTTTCCGCAAGAGGCGGCCATGTGATTCGTTTATACATCGGATGGTTAATCTGAAAACGGCGGTATGGACCGCGGGCTTCGTCGTAATCGCCTTTGAACACTGCAAGGTCTTTGAATCTAAAAAAGCCTGCATTATTGGTAAACCTTTTTTTCTCCCAGCTATAATGTTCCAATCCCGTCAAATCCGGATTGTCATCACCATTTAGAAAAATTGTAGCACCGTCAGGACCGATATCCGGCTGATCGAATAAATTTACATTAACATCCGACAGCCCGATATTTTCGAGGTTACTTTGTACCATTACGCGTCCTTTAATCTCGGGTTTAGCGGCTTCGAGTTGCACCTCTCTGTCTTTTGCCGATTGCGGCGGAACGTAAAAATGATTATAAATCACAGGTGCATGACCAGACCAACCGGCATCGTCGTCCAATAATGTTGTTGCTCCGGATTCCACACTGATACGCAGTCCGTTAATGTTGCCGAAAAAGGGGAGGTAATTGTAAAGTGTATTTTCATATTGATTAACTGTTTGTTCGCCTGTAGTGTCGGCTTGCTCCGCTCTTGTTCTAACGCTGAAAAAATACGGACTATTGTCTTCCCCGTCTGTAATTGCCCAATGTTCAACAAGATGAGGTATTGTAAGCTCACCGTTCTCATCGGCTTTGCCGATAAAGACATCTTTGAACTCACCGTCGGCATTTACGGTTGTAGTTCCCAGTTGTTGCCCTTCGGCAAGTAATACGGCGGGATGTTCGTTATTCACCTTTTGCATATCGCGTAGCACTTTTACCGTTGCTCCCGGTATAGGTTGCCCGCCGGGTATGGCTTTCGGTTTGTTGTCGTGGCCGATATAAATTGTGCTGTCCTCTGCGTTACCGCTGTAATAATCGTATGCAGACACCACTTTCAGATGCAAGTCATAATCTTTAATCAGAGCCACTTGCGACGGTATATCAATCAAGTCTCCCGGTTTTGCAAATATTTCCACGTCGGGACTGCAAAACTTTTGATTAACCACTTCCACTTTCAAGCTGAGAATGCCGTAATAGTTTTCCGTAAAAGTAAGATTACCGCCGAAATTGCTGCGTGCAAATACCGGCCCGGTAAAGAAATCGGACTGAAAATCAAAAGAAAAATGTCCGGTCTCGTCGGTGTAGGTTACGTCAAGAACTCTGTTCACGGTTGTTAAAACAGTTTGGGGATCTAATTCATTTCCGTTGAGGTCGAAAAAAACGTAGTCGTTGGCATTAAATGTTCCACCGAAACCCGAACCGTTCAATCCTGTACGTGTAGCGAAAAATCCGTCTGCCTGTTTGATGCCGAATCGCACAACTAACCTGACCATAGTGTTGCGTAGCGGTTCGGCATTTCCGGCATCAACTGACGTTTCATTAATAGTGCCGCTGCCGTATGGCGGTTCAACGGACATATTTCCAAAACTATTTTGCTGAAAAGAAAAATTTCCGAGACCGACATTATTGATATTCAAATTACCGCTGTTCATCCCGGTGTTGACATTGTTTTGGTATGATGTGCCGTTGTTTTCGTCACCTGCTGAACCCTGATAATAACTTTGTGCGCCGGAAGCTGCTCCCGAAGGTGCGTCCGAGGCAAGTTTGTATCGCAATTGTCCGTTGATCTTTGTTGTGGGGAGAAACTCAAAATCATTGACAAAATCATCTATAGCCATCCCACCGGTAAAGTTAAATCCGGTGTCGGGTTCTATGTAAGGGGGTGTGAATTTTTTATATGTAAACGAACAGGCTTCACTGATACCGTTGTTTTTGAATATCACCTGATTGCTTTCGTCAATTGCTTGTACAACAAAGGCATAAGAGCGACCCTCTATAAGCTGGGGATCACCGGGTCCGTAAAGTATCTGGTTCAGATTCATTATGTCGGTCTGATAAAAATAGGGTGGAACAGCCGAAGCAATGGCGTCATACGGATTACGGTCGCCGGGATGCATTTCAACCATTAAAAAGTGATATCTGATATTGTTAAGTCCGGTTTGTACCGGTATTGTCCACGAGAAAAGTAAGTTTTGCGGTGTTGATGATATTATTGAGTCACCGCACAAGGGCGATAATATTTGCGGCGGATCAACATATTGAATGATAATCGAATTGGAACATCCGGAAGGTTCGTCAGGCGAAAGTTGCACGCCGGTTTGATAATCAAATACCGTTATGCATATCTGATAATTGCCTTCCGGGAGACCCTGCATTTGTATCATGTCGTTTTGAGTAATTCCTGAAAAAACGAGATGCTCAGGTGTAAACATATCGCCGATATCCGATTGGGTCAGATAAAAAGGAATGTTAGGTTGCAAAGTGATATAACTGCCCGGTTTATAGCCTTCCTCAGTATAAATATCAATGCCGTTGTCGCCGGTGAAATGTCCTCGCAAATAGACATCAACCGGTTGCATTGAAGAGTTAAGAAGTTGAACCGAAACTTTGTTCGGATCGTCAACGTAGTCGGCGAACTGCGTTGAAAACGGCGGATAAACCTGAACAATGACAGACACGGTATTTTGCTGTGCCGTCAAAATAAAAGGTAATAAAATTAGCCATAAAATGGAAGCCAATGATTTGCTTCCCGTCCTCTGTTTTTTAAAATGTGAATACATAACTGAAGTCTCCCGTTTGTTCCGAAAATGTTTTTGTGCTGTCCGTTTTATTATTGTTCGATATGAAATAATATTTCAATCTGAAATTATGATGCTTGCCGGCGCGGTATGTTAGGTTCAAGGTGGGTGTGAAAACCAGAAAAGATTCGTTTTGGTTTGTACTTTTTGTTTCGTTTATGCTGAGCGAAACATTCATTTTATTCCGTATCAATGATTTGGATACACCTGCCGAAAAACCGTTGTTTGTACTTTCACCCGTTGCCATTTTTACTTTATTGTAATTTAATCCGACCATAAAGTTTAAGCCCGAAGATATCAGACCCAAACTATAGCTAAGCATAATATTATTTGTAGTAAAATTCGTTATATTTTCCGTAGCCGGATTTTTATCGTTGAGTCCCATATTTGTATAAACAAAACTGATGAAATGGTTAGTTTTGCCGTCTTTGGCCGAAAATTGAAAATGGGGCATAACCATAAATGTGCTGTTGGTTTGATAAAGCTTTATGGAATCGGCAATTTGTATTCTTCCCGGTGCTTGATTAATGCTGTAATTGGAATAATTGATATTTATCCCGAAAGTTCTTGCCGGATCATAACCTATATTTACCGAGCCTATAGTCTTTTTTGTTGTGGCGCTCCTTGCCAGTTTCAGGTTATTGCGTTCAAGCCCCAGGCTTCCTTTAAAACGTAATTTGTTTTTCAGTAATCTGAAAGCAGTTGAGAATGTGAAATTTTCAAGGTCGTTACTTATGAAATATATTCCCATTGATTTATATTCGGGATCAACACGTCTGTAATTGAATGCAAACATCAGCCCTTTTTGCGTTTTATAAACAAGGCTGCCTCTGAGAGCAAGATAAAATTGTGTGGAGATATTGGTATGAAAAAAATCACTGCTTCCTTTTGCCACATCCGAATTTATGTTGGAAGTGAAAATGCTGTAAGCACCTTCGGCTTCGAGGTGAATCCGTTTTGAGAATTTTATCCTGCTGTTTATTCCGGCAACAATATTTTCGGCGGGAAATTCGTCTGTCCTCGGTATTACGCTGTCAAGGGATGAAGAGTCGTCTTTGGCTTTTAAAACAATGAGGTCAACAAAGGTTTTATCCGTTCCGAGGCCTATCTTGAAACTTAACATTTTACGTTTAAAAGCCTGCAGGGTATCGGTAAGAGGATTGTTTATTTTTATTGCCTGATTTGTTTGCCGTTGTAATCTGCCGTACACGGCTCCAAACCTGAAAATGCCGGGATTCAACTCCACTCCTGCACCGAAAAATGTGTGCCCCCCAAGCACATATTTTGAAAAGGTTATATTCCTGTAACCGAGATGAAGGGTAATCCATTTATATTTCGGGCTTAATCCGAACTGGTTGAAAGGCTGCCTGAAATCCTTGTTTCTGTCGCTGTAAACAAAAGAAAAAGGCATTACAAATCCTTTCAGATTTACATTCAGGTTGCCGGATAAAATATAGGAAAAAGGGGCTTTGCGTGCTTCTATTCCCGAATGTCCGTAAGCAATTGCCGTTGCCGAAAGGTTTCCGTGTACGGATGATTTGTTTTTTGAAAAGGTTGTCAAATCTTGAGTAAGGGATGTAAGACTGAAAAAAAATAGTTCCAGAATTATAAAAACCGTTTTACCCGGAATGGAGTTCATATATTAAAGAATCTACCTACTAACTAATAAACATAGCGCCTGAAAAGCTATGGGCATCTATGAGATTTAGCAATAAGATTGTTTATTCGATTTATAAGTTTGATACGTATTTATTATAATTTTCGTTGCAAAAATATAGGTTTATTATTTTTAAAGCAAAATAAATATCTTTGCAGCGGTGAAAAACCTGTTAAAGATATTAAGATATGTTATTCCCTATTGGGGTGTTTCGGCAGTGAGTGTGCTTTTTAACATCCTCAGCGTTTTCTTTTCACTGGCTTCCTTTGCCTTTTTTATCCCTGTTCTTGATATCCTCTTCAACCAAACCGAAAAAGTTTTGGAAGTTCCGCCGCCTCTGACGTTAAATGCTTTTCTTACTCTAAATAAAGATCTTATCAGAGATAATTTTTATTATTCGATTAATGATTTAATAAATACTTACGGGCAGCAAAAAACTCTTTTTTATATTGCTATTGCCATCATTACTTTGTTTTTTCTGAAAAATTTATTTCGTTATCTGGCGATGTTCTTCCTTGCTGTTGTCCGTAACGGAGTTGTTAAAGACCTGCGAAACGACCTCTATCGAAAAATACTTATCCTGCCACTTTCCTATTTCACAGAGCAACGCAAAGGCGATATTATGGCTCGTATGACGACTGATGTTCAGGAGGTTGAATGGTCAATAATGACATCCCTTGAGATGATCTTTCGCGAACCCATAACTATTATTTCCTTTTTGATAACGCTTTTTGTCATAAGCCCTATGTTAACACTCTTTGTATTGGTGTTGCTGCCTGTCAGCGGCTTTTTAATAGGCAGAATCGGGAAAAGTCTGAAACGGACTTCGGAAAAGGGGCAAAAAAAGATGGGGGTTATTCTTTCGCAAATAGAAGAGACAATTTCGGGTTTGAGGATCATCAAAGCTTTCAATGCCATTGATTTTATTGACAGACGTTTTCATAAAACGAACGATGAATATACTAAGATAATGACCCGCCTCTACCGTAAGCGTGACCTTGCATCGCCCATGAGTGAGTTTCTCGGTGCCGTTGTGATGGTTATAGTTATCTGGTACGGAGGGCGTATGGTTCTAAGCCCGGATTCAACGCTCAGCGGCTCCGTATTTATCGTTTATCTCGGTATTTTTTCACAGCTCATTCCACCTGCAAAAAATATTACACAGGCTGTTTATAATGTGCAGAAGGGATCGGCATCAGTGGATAGAATAGAGCAGGTTCTTAAAGCTCCCGAAGTGATTGAAGAAAAACCCGGTGCAAAACATCTCAATGAGTTTAACAGTGAGATTGAATATCATGATCTTAGTTTTAAATATGATAAGGAGTTTGTCCTGAAAGATATCAATCTGAAGATCAAAAAGGGAAAAACAGTGGCTATCGTAGGTGCTTCGGGCGGCGGAAAATCTACGATGGTTGACCTGCTTCCGCGATTTTATGATCCTACTAAGGGTGAACTCCTTATTGACGGAACAAATATTAAAGACTACATCATCTCCGACATTAGAAAGTTGATGGGAATAGTTACACAAGAATCAATACTTTTTAACGATACCGTTTTTAACAATATAGCCTTCGGGATGGATGACGCAACGGAAAAGGATGTCATTGAAGCCGCAAAGATAGCCAATGCACACGATTTTATAATTCGGATGGAAAAGGGCTATCAGTCAACCATCGGCGACCGAGGCACAAAACTTTCCGGCGGACAGAGGCAGAGGCTGAGCATCGCAAGAGCAGTTTTGAAAAATCCCCAGATACTCATCTTTGATGAAGCAACCTCATCACTTGACACCGAATCGGAACGGCTGGTGCAGGATGCTCTTATGAAATTACTTGTCAACAGGACTTCCATTGTGATTGCACACAGGCTGTCAACAATACAGTTTGCAGATGAAATAATTGTTATTGATAAAGGAAGACTTGTTGAAAGAGGAACACATTCGGAATTGATAAAGAAAAACGGTGTTTACAAAAAACTGTATGACCTTCAGTCGTTTGCATCTTAAATGAAGGGGGTTAACGGTCATTCTTCAACTCCGCCCGGAATGACATTCGACTCTGCTCGGAGTGACACAGTCTCGCACTTGGAGTTCTTTCGGGTTTTTTTTATAGAGGTTTTGAAATTTGCCTTTTTTTTACTATATTGCGCTGTTTTTAACCCCTAAAATTTATATGATATGCAAACGTACATTCTTCTTACAAAACTGGCACCCGAAATTTCAATGAAAATGAGTGAAAGACAACAATTGGGACATACCTGGCTCGATCAGGTCAAAGAGAAGTGTCCTGATGTGAAATTTATTGCTCATTATGCTATTTTGGGGCAATATGATTTTTTGGATATTTATGAAGCACCTGATGTTGAAACGGCAGCAAAGGTCTCCATAATTAGTCAGGCAAACGGAGCACTACACGCCGAAAGCCTTGCCGCAATACCGTACAAGAGGTTTTTGGAATTAACGGAAGAGATTTAACAGGTTATTTATCAATGACCCACAATTCCTGAGCATTAAGTTTAAAAGCGATAACACCGTCTTTTTTAGTGTAATAGAGTTCCATCGGACGCGAACTTTGTTTTAAATAGTAAACGCTGTCGAATACGTTACCGTTAAGGTTGATGGATTTTTTGTAGCTGTAAACCTGGCCGAAATCATAATCGCTATTGGTGTATGTAATCATTTTCAGCTCATTGCTATAATAAGTGCCGTCAACCATTTTTACTGTCAGATAATTCCAGTCACCGACGTCACCTTTATCACTTTCCAGTTTATAAGTGATGATGTATGGTGTCTGGTCCGACTCAAATGTTAGTTCTTCACGTTCAAAGTCAGCATAATAATCTTTTTGTGAAGAGAAGAAGCCGCTTTGGTCGGTCATATATCTTTTATTTTCATAATATTGGTTCTTCCCTTGCCCTTTAAAGATTATGGAACCGGTATCATTTTTGAAAACGATGTATTCCAGTCCGTAAAACGGAACCCAACTTTTTGAAGACGATTTGAGGTCAACCGGGTCGGATTCGATTGACTTCGGGCCACAGGATGGCAGCGAAAGGATTAAAGCTATGATTAAACTTAATATTGAAAATTTTATGACTTTCATTCTTGCTTCAAATTTTACGGATTGTACGAAAAAAACCGGCAAATGTTCCATCCCCGGCAAATTTAGCAATTTTATTCACATTTACCTGTTGAAATTTTCCTGATTTTGCAGGTTTAACGTTTGATTTTCATTTTAATTTTGCCGCATAACTTTTAAAAAAGTTCTTTGTTTCCAAATAAAAAAACATAGCAGCGACAGGCCGTTCCCCCTTTCAACAGGGAGGTGGTTAAAGTCCACCCGCTGCTTTTTTTTATTTGGATAACCTGAATTTCTTTTCCTTATTCTAAATTACCTGTAAACATTTTATATTTTTGCCGCTTCTCAAAAAGATATTTCAAATGGCAAAGAGAAAAAAGGTATTTGTGAGCGGATGTTTCGATATGCTGCACAGCGGGCATATAGCATTTTTTGAAGAAGCATCGCAATATGGAGATCTTTATGTCGGTCTGGGAGCTGACAAGACCGTCTTCGACCTTAAAAACAGAAAGACCGTATATTCTCAGGATGAAAGATTGTATATGATCAAAGCCTTGAAGTTTGTAAAAGAGGCATGGATAAACAGCGGGAGCGGAATACTTGATTTTGAGGAGGATATTAAAGCATTAAAACCCGATATTTTGTTTGTGAACGAGGACGGCGACAGTGCCAGCAAAAAAGTTCTTTGTAAAAAATACGGTATCGAATATGTAACAAGCAAGCGCATTCCGAAAGAGGGGCTGCCGGAAAGATCAACCACGGGCATCCGTTCAACCAATAAAATACCGTACCGCCTTGACCTTGCGGGCGGCTGGCTTGACCAACCATACGTTTCCAAATATTATCCCGGCTCTGTGATAACCATTTCCATAGAACCCGACCGCGAATTCAACAATCGTAGCGGAATGTCATCAAGCACACGGGCTAAGGCAATTGAGATTTGGGGATACCGTATTCCCGACGACGATCCGGAAAAATTGGCAAAGCTGCTTTTTAGCTATGAAAATCCTCCGGGGAAAAAAGAAATCAGCGGATCGCAGGATTCAATCGGCATTGTGTTTCCGGGGCTTAGTAAAATGTATTACAACGGAAAATACTGGCCTGAAAAGATTGAATCTGTTAATGACGACAAGATTCTCGACTGGATTGAGAGTCATCTCCATTTTTTACCGCTCTCGCCGCGAGAGTATGATTATGATGTTTTAGCCGGTACAAATATTAATGAAGCAAATGCAAAAGCACTTGCAGTTGCAACGGAGAAAACCTGGGAGGCGATAATGAAGATGGATGCGGAAGCTTTTGGGAGGTATTTCAGAGAATCCTTTGAGGCACAAATAAAGATGTTTCCCAATATGGTGAATGATGATATTCTCACAACGATTGATTCCGTTAAAGATAGAGCTCTCGGCTGGAAACTATCGGGTGCCGGAGGCGGAGGGTACCTTGTGCTTGTCTCCCGGAATAGTATTCCCGGAACTTTTCGGATTAGAATCAGAAGAGGAGAATAAATCATTAGCATTGAAATGGTAAATGCCGGTTTTCAATCCCAAACTACCGCAAAAGTTCAAAAATTTCTTTTAATCGGTTACATCAACCTGAAAATCATCAAAATAACTTGCAGCATCCGCTTTTGTCCAAAGACCTACCTTCCCTGCATTTTTAAAGGTTTCGTCTTTCACCTGAAATAATTGTTTGCCGTTCAGATAAACGGTAAACAGATTGCCGGCGACTGTCAGTTTTAAAGTGTTCCAGCCGTTTCCAAGGGGCTCAACATCAACTCCGTAGGTTCTTCCTTTGCCTAAAAGGGGCAGGTCGCTCCTTTTCCCGTCTTTGACTTTATAGAGCACAACATTATCTTCCAGCGGATTGGCACGTACAACATAATAATTATCGGCATCCGTAAATCGCCATACAAAACCACCACCCTGATCCATCTTGCCCGTAACACCTTTCAGTTTGACAGTCAATACGACATTTTCGGCTTCCAATTCATCAAACACAACCACGTTAAAATGGTAGTTGGGATTGTCTTTCGACAACTGAGCCATCACTTTGTTCCCGTTATCATCAACTATTTTCCACTCCGTACCTGTCCCTCTTCCCGTGAAATATTGCGACCAACCGTCCGGAAGTTTACCGGCTTCATAATTATCAAATGTAAATGTTGTATCCGCAACGGAAGGCGGTACAACGGCAGATGCCGGTTCGCTTTTCTTTTCAACGGTAGAGTCATCCGCATTTGTTTTTGCCTGATTACAACCTATGAGTAAAAAGATACTCAGCGAAATGATACTTAGTGCTTTCATATTTTTAATTTTTTAATGAATAAAACTCAATTTTTTAATATTCCAAAAAGTATTTAACATATTGATTTCCCGACCTTTTTATTTGCTCAACCGTTCCGGCATCTTCAATTTTCCCTTCATTCATTATCACAATATTATCTGCTATTGCAAATGCTTCCCTGTGGTCGTGTGTAACATAAACTATTGTTATGTTAAAATTCCGTTTCAGTTCAATTATATGATCCAGTATTTTCCGTTTCAGTTTAACATCAATATTTGCCAGAGGTTCGTCCATCAGCAATACGGTTGGGTTCAGAACCAGGGAGCGGGAAATGGCAACCAACTGTTTTTGTCCTCCAGAAAGTTGATGCGGATATTTTCCGGCCAGACTTTGAAGTCCGAAAAACTCAAGCATTTTATAAACAGACTGTTTTACATCTTTTTCCTTTTGCTCAATAAGTCCGAAAGCAATATTCCTGTAAACCGTAAAATGGGGCCAAAGAGCCAAATCCTGGAAAATAAAACCGGTATTTCGCTTATGGGGAGGAACGATAATTTTACCGTTTTCGGAAACTATCTTGTTCTCAATGATAACCTTGCCGCTCTTTGGTATCTCAAGTCCTGCAATCAACCGTAAGACAGTGGTTTTTCCGCATCCCGAACTGCCAAGTAAGCAGGTCAATCCGTTGGAACCTATTTTCAAAGAAAAGTTTTCCAACACGGATTTGTTTCCATATGAGTGATCTATATTTTGCAGTTCAATCATTGGCATAACCGTAATTCTTAACAACCGGTTTCGCAATGAAATAGAAGCCGGAAATAAATAGCAAAGTTAATAAAAATACAATCAAGGTCATTGAGCTTGTTAAAGATTGGGGTGCGTTTGCCATAATTGTATAAACTTTTATGGGCAGAATATCTGAACCGGGTGGATATACCATTATTGTGGTTCCCAATTCGCTCATACTGAAAATGAATGCTATGATAAAAGCTGCAAACAGTGCAGGCGCAATCAAAGGAAATAAAATTTTCCGTAACCCTACCGATGAAGATATCCCTTCTATTTGTGCCGCCTCAAAAAGTGAAAAGGGTATCTGTTTTATGGCATTTTCAACAAGTTTTGCCGAAATAAATGAGAATTTTCCGACATAACCTATTAAAATAATTGCAAAACTTGAATATATAAAATCAACTCCCGGATGATTATAAAACTTTATCAGACTGATGCCGAGAATGGTTGAAGGAATAGCAAAGACAATCAGCAAAAGAGGGTCGAAAGATTTGATCGTCTCTTTTTTGTTTTTAATGGTGGAATTGTATGCAGCGGCAAATCCGACAATTACAATTAGTACGGCACCTGCAAAAGCCAATCCGGCTGAACTGCCGAATGTCGGAAGTAGCAACTCGAATGCTTTGACTATGGAAGCCGTTCCGTCTTTGAACGATTGCATCAAAAGAACAATAAGGGGCAATATGACCGAAATAAATAGCCATACGGAAAGAAAGAGAAAACTTAACTTATTTATAACCGGTTTGCCGTACCGTTTACTGCTTGTACCTTTACTGCTTACCGACAGAAAAGGAGCATCTGCAATGTATTTCTTTTCGGACAACAAAAGTATCACACAAACAAGGATTAACAATGCAGATTGTAAAATGGCCAGCGAATGATTGTAAAATGCTGAAAACTGTGTGAATATTTCGGTTGTGAAAACCCGGACACCGAAAAAAGCGGGTACCGAAAACTCTGAAATGCTGAAAATAAACACAAGTATAAAGGAGCTTAAAACGGCAGGTTTGATAAGCGGTAATACAATTTTTACAATGACGTTCCCGAACTTTGTTATCATTAACCCCGACTCTTCCAACCGAGTATCAATAGCTGCAAAAGCACTTCCCGTTATGAGCATTGACAACGGCGTGAAAACAGTAGTCAGAACAAAAATCACTCCGGTATTTGAAGAAATAAAATTCGTGGTGTGAAAAACCGTAAAAAATAGATCTTTCCAGGCAACCGCAGGAATATAAGGTGAAACGAACAGCGGGATAAGTAATGCCACTTTGAAAAATCCTTGAAATTTAACCCTTGTTTTGTAAAGTGAAAATCCTAAAACCGTACCCGATAAAGTTGATAAAAGTGCAATTATTAAAGCAATAAGAATACTTTTTCCAAGAAGTAAAAATGTCTCTTTATCAAGTAGTCGGATGTTTTTTCCCAATGAACCATCGGATATAAACGCCGAACCGACCGTATAAACGACGGGAACAACGATAAGAAGAATAAACAGCAGATATATTCCCGTTGATACCGGATGCTTTATTAATTTTCGACCCATTCTTTCAGGTAATTTTGAATGTCTTCCAATTTTTGAGATGTTTTGTTGTAGTCAATTTTCATGGGGACAATATTATCAAGCGAAGGTACATCTTCAGGTGTTTTAACTCCTTTGTGCAACGGCATCTGTGCGCAGGAAACAGCGAGGACTGCCTCCGTTTTTTTACTAAGCAGATAGTTTATTAGTTTTTTCCCGTTTTTGCTATTGGGTGAATTTTTAATCAAACAAACGGTGTTTGGCATTATCAGACTGCCTATTCCGTGTTGGTCAAGGAAAACGATTCCCACATTTGCTCCCTCTTTCATTGCTTCAAAAGCATCGTCGGTATCAGTAAGTCCGCAGGCTACTTCCCCCTGAATAACCTGCTTTTTAACATCACCGTTGCTTGTAGCGATAACAACATTATTTGTTTTCAAATTCGACAGAAATTGCTTTGCGCGGTCATCTCCAAGTAGAGTAAAAAGTGCTGCGATATGGAATGTTGTTGTTCCGAACAAAGGATTGGCAATGGCAACTTTACCCTTGTATTTTTCATTCGTAAGATCAAAGATTGATTGCGGCACATCCTTTTGATGTAATATTCCTTTATTGTAAATCAAAACCCTTGCTCTTGCCGAAAAGCCGGTCCACTGATGCTCGGGGTCTTTAAAGACGGGAGCAATGTCCTTTGCTGCCGGAGATTGATATGGTGATGTTATCCCTTTG
>JALSSR010000045.1 GCA_026984135.1 Bacteroidales bacterium | reverse complement strand
AACCTCTATACTTCCGTTTTTTCCGGGAACAACTGTTACGTCGCCGTCACTTACCGCCACATTTAGGTAGGCCGGGGATGAGATGTCGTAATTTTCTTTAAACGAATATTTGTCATCCTGTGCGTGGAGAGTTCCAAAAGCAAGAAAAAGCAAAGCGAATGTTGTAATTTTTGATTTCATAATGATGAATTTTAATAAAATATTTTCTTATTGATATTATGACGTCCTGACTATTTTATTGTTACACAAAAATTAAAAGTTATTAACAAAACCTTGACTTTTGATTTTTATTTTTTATTTTTGTCACCATTCATCTATTAGTCAGGTGCTGAAATATATCTCCATACTCGTAATTTTGATTTTTGCAGAAGTTTCTGTTTCTGCACAGAAGAATTCCGTAAAAATTTTCGGATGGTATAGCCCATATGTAGCCAACAGCAATTTAATGATAGCTTCGGTTGGCTATTCAAAAGATATCACAGGCTATTTGTCATTGGATATTGTCGCAAAATACACTTATGCAGTCCGGAATAATTCCAAGGAAGATTATAATTCACGAGTTAGTCTGATGCCTGCTGTCAGATATTATGCAAATGGAAATAATGCAGGATTTTGGTTGTCGGGTTTTCCTGTTATTGGTATCTATGACAATTCAACAACAACAAAGTATTACAGAACTTTTGAGTATGGAATAGGATTGGGTGCCGGTTTCAGGCCTGATATTTCAAAAAACAGAAAATGGTTTATGGATATTGGATTTGATATATCTTATCGTATTTCGGATATTGTTTTCTATCATGATGAATTAAGTTTAGATCCCACTTTAGGTTCATATTCCATTGTTGAAAATAGCTATGATTATCCTCCTTCCGAATTGTTTGTTCCCGGATTTATTATACAATTAGGTTATCGGTTTTAGCTCTCCGTCTATTATTTTTCCCTGTTCGTCTATTTAACTTGTTCATATTACGGTTAGTTTGCAGTTTTGCCTAATCAATAATTAATGAAATTGTTAAACACGTAAAAATTTAAAATGATGAAGACAACAAAAGATTATTTATTACTTATGGCAGCTATTGCCGCCGGAATTATTATAGGCGGCTCTGTTATGCTATGGATTGGTACCACTGTCCATAGAAATGCAATGGAAGAAAGAATGGAAATGGGAGCAAATTTCGGCCCCGGATATGGTGCACCGATGAATTTTGCAGGAGGTGAATGTGCCGGGATGAACCGTTTTAACAATCCCGGTATGAATAAAGGCAGGATGGCAATGAAAGGAATGAGAGGTGGCAAAGGTCAGATGGGAATGAGAAGCGGAATGGGAAAAGCGGGAATGCGGGGAAATATGCAAAACGGTATGCCCGGTATGGCAGGTATGTTACGTCAACTTGACCTGACTGCCGACCAGCAAAAGCAAATTGATGAAATCATGAAACAAAAGCAGGAAAAATTTCAACAGATGCAGAAACTGCGTGAATCAAGATGGGAAGCTTCAACTAAGGAAATTCGTGATATCCTGACGGATGAACAAAAGGCAGAGTATGATAGGATAATGACGAAGAACGGTAAGGATAACCACGCTCCCGGGTACTATGTCGCCCTGAAACGACTTAATCTGTCGGACGATCAAAAAGAAAAAATTGAAGCTTTGATGGAGAGAAACAGGGATATGAGGGAAGGTATGTGGAAAGGCAGACAGCAGGAAATGGAATCA
>JALSSR010000044.1 GCA_026984135.1 Bacteroidales bacterium | reverse complement strand
ACAATGGAGCAGATTAAGTCGGTGTTGACTGATGAGCAGAAGCAGAAGCTTGAAGAAATGCCGATGTATCGCAGGATGGCGAAAAAGTAAGACTGTCCATTTCGGGTTTGCCTGCCTTTGTCGGTAGTCCTGCAAGCAAACCTGATTTCTTTAGGTATTCAAAAGGATTTCACAATAAAGAGTCGGAAAGTGTAGAGGCTTTCCGGTTCTTTTTTTATTTTTCACTCGGAAAATCAAGGGCATTATCAGGAATGAACCCTATTAAATAGATGATAACCGATATTAGAATAATAGTAACGATAACTGAAAGAAGTAATATGAGGATTTTTCTGTCATGCTCTTTTTTCTCCTCCACGCTCATCTCCTCCCTGATTTTTAATATCTCCTTTTGTGAGAGTTTTTTCCGATTATATTCCGTTTTGTTATCACCCGCAATGTCAATTTCACTTACCCCTTTATGCTGCTTAAAATAGGTTTTCCTCTTCAGCAGTTTCAGGTTGCCGGAATATCTTGAAAACATATCACTTCCTAACATAACGTGTTTTTTATTGTTACTTGTTTCGCTTTATTTTACAAAACCTACTTTGGGTACTCAATCCTCAAATGATAAATATTCATCAGCATCTTTTTAAATATTTTCCTGACGATTTTAATATCCCGGAAAGTTATCGGAGCATTTTCAAACTGTTTTCCTTCTATCTGTTTATCTATTACATTGTCAACGATATTACTTATTGCTTCTTCGTCCGGTTTTTTCAGACTTCTTGATGCAGCTTCCACGGTATCGGCCATCATCAGTACTGCTGTTTCTTTTGAAAACGGTTCCGGGCCGGGGTATGTAAATATAGATGGATCAATATCTTCATCAGGATTTTCCTGTTTGGCAAGCGTATAGAAATACTCTGCCCTTCGTGTTCCATGGTGGGTTCTTATAAAGTCTATTATCTGTTCCGGCAGGTTGTTTTTCCTTGCTTTTTCGATTCCGTTAATGACATGTTCAATAATGATTGAAGCACTTTCGTCATAGGTCAGCTCATCGTGAGGGTTAATGCCTGTCGTTTGATTCTCAACGAAATACATTGGGGAATCCATTTTTCCGATATCGTGATACAAGGCACCTGTCCTGACGAGCAGCGGATTGCCGCCTATTTCATAAATGGCAGCTTCGGCAAGATTGGCCATCTGCATAGAATGCTGGAATGTGCCCGGTGCCTTTAATGCAAGCTCCCGGAGAAGTTTGTTGTTCGTATTTGAAAGTTCAAGCAATGTTACGTCTGTTATCAGTCCGAATAATTTTTCAAAAACAAAAATGACAGGGTAGGAGAAGAGAGTTAAAATGGCACTCCCTGCAAAAAGTGCAAAATACACACGGTTTATATCCTGAATTGCCCCTTCCTTAATGAGTGTCATACCGATATAAATGAGCGAGTAGGTGAGGAAAACCAGCAAAGAAGTTAAGAAAAACTGGGAGCGGCGTTCAAGGTGAAGGATGCTCAATATTGTAACTATCCCTGCAAAAAACTGAAGAAATACAAATTCATAACTGTTGGGAACCAAAAACGCAGTTATAATAATTGTGATAAGATGCGCAAACAATGCCAGTCTTGTATCGTAAAAAACGCCGACAATCATTGGAACAAGACAGAAAGGTATAATGTAAATATAATCGGGTAAAAATCTGGTAATAAGGATTGTTATACCCACCATCCCGATTACCACAATAAGTATCAGAACAAGATTTTTTGTGTCGGTATAAATCTCTTTTCTGAAAAACAGCAGGAAAAGAAACAATGAAAACATCGAAACCGAGATGAGAATAATCTGGCCGGCTACGATGCCCGTAACCTTAAACGAAGACCCGAGTTTAGATTCATAATCAATTCTTAAAGATTCAAGAATCTGATATTTGGATTCCGAAACCAGCTCACCTTTGGAAATTATTTTTTCGCCTCTCTGAATCATTCCACGGGTTGGGGAGATTTTACTCAGAATATCTTTTTTCTCAAGTTCGGTTTTTTCCTGATCATAAGTGATGTTTCTGACTAGTGCATCCTCAAGGATTGAAAGCACCAGGTCCCTGTCAATATCATCAATATTATTAAGTTTTTTCTGAATAAATTTGTCAGCAGTATGGATAGTAAAAACATCTTTTAGTGGTATTTCACTTACAATATTATTCTTTATGACCATTATTTTGAAATCGGGAGGTCTGTTTTCAATTTCGGGTGTGAGCTCAATTATTCCCTTTTTTGCAATTGAATCGAAAATAGATTCACAAACCTGAAGGTTTTTGAGTCGCTTTTTATTACTTCTCTTTTTGTTTTTATATTTTGATTCCCATCTGATATTGAATTCTTTAAGTAATGCCTCCTTTTTTGTAACCATGATTTCATCATTTCTGATGAAGTAGGGACTCATCTGTTGCAGTGCTTCCTTTTCCTCCGCTTCAAGCTCTGTTTTGGATTTCTGAATCGCAAAGTCGAAGGGTGCTATCAAATCGCTGTGCAGCCAGGGTTTGCCTTTTGTATATTCATATTTGAATTTTCCCTCTTTCGGAAATACTATTACAAGAATAATTATACTAATCACAAACAGAAGTACTTTTGAAATCTCACTGTTGTGGTTCCTCAGATATGATAGTAGTTTACTCATAAATGTTTTATAAATGTGTCACGAAAATATTCAAAAAACAGAAACGGTATTGCTAAAAAAGTAAAATTTATTCTTTTAAGGATGACAGCTTGTATTTTAATCCTTTAAAATCAGAGAGATAAGCTTTTATGGAGCCAACCAAAATAGTTGCTTCGACCATAACGGGTATTTTGTTTTTATCGTCGGTAACCCAAACATATATCTCTTTGCCCTCTGAAAAGATAGTTCCGGCAATGAGTTTTGCACTAAGTTTTAAGCATCGGTATTTTTTGCCTTTCCTGCTTTTAAGAATC
>JALSSR010000043.1 GCA_026984135.1 Bacteroidales bacterium | reverse complement strand
AAAACTTAAGGTTGAGGATATAGAGCCCTCAACAAGACGTTATCCAGGGATTATTTTTCAGCCCGAACGGCCTGCCGGTAATAATATCCTTGAGGTTGAAAACTTAAGTGCGGAAGCAAACGGAGAACCGCTTTTTAATAATATTTCATTCACGGTAAATAAAAATGATAAAATTGTTGTTCTGTCAAAAGACAGCAGGGCGATGACAACTTTATTCAGGATTCTTGCCGGTGAAGAAGAACCGAAAGAGGGTAACTACAAATGGGGTGTGACTATCAGCAGTGCTTATCTTCCACTGGATAACAGTAAATATTTCCGGAAAAACCTGACACTGATTGACTGGATAGCCCAATATTCCGATAATACCGATGAGCAATTTCTCAGGGGATATCTCGGTAAGATGCTTTTTTCGGGCGATGATCTGCAAAAGAAAACAAGTGTTCTTTCGGGAGGAGAGAAGATGAGGTGTATGATAGCACGTATGATGCTTCAACATCCCAATTTTGCAATCCTGGATCATCCTACCAACCATCTTGATATGGAATCAATACAGGCTTTCAACAATAATATGAAAAGGTATCCGGGACAGATTATGATGGCTTCCCATGACCACGAATTCATTCGTAGTGTCTGTAATCGCGTAATTGAAATCGGGCCAAAAGGTATGATTGACAAATATATGGACTTTGAGGAATATCTTACGGATGAACGATTAAAGGTGAAACGGCTGGAGTTGTAGAAATATGCTAAAATTAATAAACACAGACCCTGTATTTTACTTTTGTTAATAAATATTCCTCTTTTCTTGAAATATTCATTTTCCGGAAAGGTATTAAACAATTAATTTTGCGCAAAATTTAGAACTATGCAACAGTATCTTGATTTGCTTCGGCATGTGCTGGATAACGGAGTTAAAAAGAACGACAGAACGGGCACCGGGACGGTAAGTGTTTTCGGATATCAGATGAGGTTTAATCTTCAGGATGGCTTCCCGGTTCTTACTACCAAGAAACTTCACCTGCGTTCGATCATTCACGAACTTCTGTGGTTTTTGAAAGGAGATACCAATATTAAATATCTCAGGGATAATAAAGTTTCCATTTGGAATGAATGGGCTGATGAAAACGGAGATCTGGGACCTGTTTACGGTGCACAGTGGCGCAACTGGAACAACGACGGTATTGACCAGATTTCGGATGTGATTAATCAGATTAAAAATAATCCTGACAGTCGCCGAATGATTGTGGCAGCATGGAATCCCAGCGTCCTGCCGAAAAGCGGGCTCTCCTTTGCCGAGAATGTTGCACAGGGAAGAGCCGCACTTCCGCCTTGCCATGCCTGGTTTCAGTTTTATGTGGCTAACGGCAGGTTATCTTGCCAGATGTATCAGCGAAGTTGCGATATTTTTCTCGGGGTCCCTTTCAATATTGCATCCTACGCTCTGCTTACGATGATGATGGCGCAGGTTACAGGTTTGCAACCGGGTGAGTTTATTCACACTCTCGGCGATGCCCATATCTATCTTAACCATATAGAACAATGTAAATTACAACTAACAAGGAAGCCTTATCCTTTGCCCGTGATGAAAATTAATCCGGAAGTTGATAATATTTTTGACTTTAAATATGAAGATTTCAACCTCGAAGGGTATCAGGCACATCCGCATATTAAGGGGGAGATATCCGTGTGATGATAATGGTGAGTTGTAAATTGGTTAAACCGGTTGAATTGGGAAATGGAAAATAAGTGAGCTTCTTGGTATATACCGTTTATAAACTGTTAAAACAATTAAACAATTAAGAAATGACAAAAATTTCAATAATAGTTGCAGTTGCCGAAAACAATGCAATTGGTAAAGACAACAAGCTTCTCTGGCACTTGTCGGAAGATT
>JALSSR010000042.1 GCA_026984135.1 Bacteroidales bacterium | reverse complement strand
CTTCCGGCAATCCGGTTATTATGGGGAAAAATACATATTATTCATTGCCTGTCAGGCCGTTGCCCGGAAGAAAAAATATTGTCATAACCGATGTCGCAGGTGAGCTGATTGATGACTGTACAATGGCTTACTCCATTGAGGATGCAATTGCAAAAATGGATCCTGATAAAGAGAATTTTATTATCGGTGGTGCTTCCGTTTACAGACAGTTTCTGCCTCATGCCGATAAATTGTATATTACCCGTGTGCACAAATCGTTTGATGCCGACACATTTTTTCCGGAAGTAAATGAAAAAGAGTGGAAAGAGGTTTCAAGGACGGACATTACGGAAACCGATGAGAAAAATCCCTATCCGCATTCCTTTGTTATTTATGAAAGAAGATAATAACAAACCCTTTAATGTGTTTTGAACAATTACCTATTTTTGCCGTTTTTTAACAAAACAAAATATTTATTATTATGAAAAATAAAGTTGATGTAACCTGGACCCAAGAAATGTCATTTGATGCACATGTAAACGGACATACAATAACAATTGATGCAGATGAAAAAGTGGGAGGAAAGGACCGGGGACCCCGTCCAAAACCTCTGACATTGGTTTCTCTTGCGGGATGTACGGGTATGGATGTGATTTCAATTCTTACCAAAATGCGTGTTAAACCCGATTCTTTCAGGGTGGAAGTTGAAGGAGAGTTGACGGAAGAGCATCCGAAGTATTATCACCATATCAAGGTCTATTTTATTTTTAAAGGTAAAGATTTGCCGATGGATAAACTGAAAAAAGCGGTTAACCTTTCCGAAACAAGGTATTGCGGCGTTACTGCCATGCTTGAGAAAGTGGCAAAAATGGAGACGGAAATAATTATAGAGGAGTAATCTTTATTTTAAATGGTATAAAAAAGCCCCGCATATTTGCGGGGTTTTTTAACTGCTTTTGATAATCTCTATTAACTCATTTAGAATCATTGCCGTTGCTCCCCATACCGTGTATCCGTTTATGTCGAAGTAAGGAGCTTTTATTTTATGACCTCTGACTTCAATTTTTTTCCACTTAACGTTGACGGAATTTAACAATTTCGTCAAATCGGCTTCAATAATTCCGGCCACCTCATTTGGATCGGGAACCGGTATTGGCTTTGAATTCAAATAGCCGACCACCGGAAATACAAGAAAGTTACTTGGCGGTATATAGAGTTCGGTCAAAGAGCCGATTATGTTAATATCCTCCTTTTTAAGGCCAACCTCCTCATTTGCTTCACGAATAGCAGTTTCAAAATAATCCTTGTCACTTTTTTCCATAGCACCGCCGGGAAATGATATTTGACCAGAGTGAATGCCCCTGTCTTTTTGTCGTTCAATCAATAAAAAAAAGAGGGAACCGTTATTGGGATACAGAGAGATCAATACTCCGCTTTTTTTTGCTTTACTGACATCATAACCCGATTTCAGTTCATTCAACCGGAATTTAGTTGCCATTTTGAGATGGGCTGAAGTTCCGGGTAAAGGTCGTTTGAGCCTGTTTTTAATCTTTGTTGCTATCTCTTCTATCTGATTCATAAAGGCAAAAGTATCAAAAATCGGGTCATTTATCCCATCTGAAAAAGTAATTTTAAAATTTTTTATAAAAAACCTTTCCATTTACGGATTAATTACTAATTTTAGAGCATTATTTTAAAACAGACTGTTATGTCAGCACACAAAGTAAATCCGGTAATTAAAAATGATGTTGTTAAAGAAAAACTCAGGGAGTTGATTCTTTATAATGATGAAGTAAATACATTTGATTTTGTTATAGAAACGCTTATAGATGTTTGTGGACATGATCCTGTTCAGGCTGAGCAATGTACTTTGATAGCTCATTTTAAAGGTAAATGCGGAGTAAAATCAGGTACCCTTAAAGAGCTTAAGCCCATAAAAGATGAAATGATAAACAGAAAGCTGACCGTAAGCATTAAATAGAATATTAAACTTTAGGATAAATAACGGCGGATTCAAATAACAAAAAAAGCGCTGAGTGCAAATGAATAATAATTTATAAGCAAAAATAATGACTTGGACAATAATAGCCGTTTTGATAATAGTGGGATTTATATTTCTGCTACTTGAAATCCTAGTTTTACCGGGTACTAACGTAGCAGGAGTAATAGGCTTCATATTACTTGTTGTCGGAGTTTGGCAGGCGTATGCGGTATATGGAGGTAAATCGGGAACGATTACTCTAATTGCAACGGTTGTTGTGTCGGCAATAATCCTTTATTATTCCTTACAGGCAAAAACCTGGAGGCGAGTCTCCTTAAAATCGGAAATAAACGGAAAGGTAAATATTGTTGATAAAAACAAAGTTAAACCCGGTGATAAGGGAAAAACCGTTTCAAGACTTGCTCCTATGGGAAAAGCGTATATAAACGGTGTGTATGTTGAAGTGAGTTCCGAAGGCGAGTTTATTGACCAGAATACCGAAATAGAAATAATAAAAATTGATCATAAAAAAATAATAGTTAAACCTTTAAACATATAATATTATGGGAAATGCAAGCGCTTTTGTGATTATAGCAATCGGAATCGCCTCGTTATTCGGGCTTTGGGTAATTTTTTATTTTATTCCTGTAGGACTTTGGTTTACAGCCCTTTTATCGGGGGTAAGGATTTCTTTACTTCAGTTGGTACTAATGAGGTGGCGGAAAGTACCGCCGCAGGTCATAGTCAGAAATATGATTGCGGCAACCAAAGCGGGACTGAAAGTTAACAGGGACGAGATGGAAGCCCATTATCTGGCAGGAGGTAATGTAGGTTCTGTTATCAATGCTTTAATATCGGCCGATAAGGCAAATATGAGTCTCGATTTCAAAACGGCAACAGCAATTGACCTTGCAGGGCGAGATGTGCTTGAAGCCGTACAAATGTCGGTGAACCCAAAGGTGATTGACACCCCGCCTGTGACTGCCGTTGCAAAGGACGGCATTCAGCTAATTGCCAAGGCCAGGGTGACTGTCAGAGCAAATATCAAGCAGCTTGTAGGTGGTGCAGGTGAAGAGACCGTATTGGCAAGAGTAGGAGAAGGGGTAGTCTCCTCTATCGGCTCCGCCGACTCTCATAAGTCTGTTCTTGAAAATCCTGATTCCATCTCAAGAGTTGTTCTTGAAAAAGGCCTTGACTCGGGAACTGCCTTTGAAATACTCTCAATTGATATTGCCGATATTGATATTGGGAAAAATATCGGAGCTGCACTGCAAATGGATCAGGCCAATGCCGATAAAAATATTGCACAGGCTAAAGCCGAAGAAAGAAGGGCAATGGCTGTCGCTACCGAACAGGAGATGAAAGCCAAAGCTCAGGAAGCAAGGGCTAATGTGATTCAGGCTGAGGCGGAAGTGCCTCTTGCTATTGCCGATGCATTCAGAAGCGGTAACCTTGGTGTTATGGATTATTATAAATTCAAAAATATTCAGGCCGATACAAATATGAGAGAATCTATTGCACAACCTCCGAATACATCTCACAAAGACGGTATAAAGGGTGGTAAGAAATAGATAGTACTGTTTTGTTTTGAAAAGCCGGGTTTTTATTGAATCCGGCTTTTTTAATTTGGTTTAAATTCTATTTTTTTATTTAAATTAAGCATTCACATTATAAATAAATTACTTTTGTACCGAAAAAATTGTAAAGGTAAATGTCACAGGTAGAAACGAATAGAAAGATAATAAAGAACTACTCGGACATATTGCGTCTTTGCAGGCCTTTCCTGAAAAAGAAGGAATTGCCCGTTTTGAGGGATGCCTTTATGTTTGTGCTTGATCATCATAAGCAGGATTGGGAAGCGACCGGAGAGGAGTACCTGTATCACTCAATTGAAGTTGCAAAAATTGCATTGCAGGAGCTTAACCTTGGAACTACTACGGTTATTTGCTCTCTACTTCATAATGTGGTTGACGGGGAGAGGGTTACGGTAAAAACAATCAAAGAGAAATTTGGAGATGAGGTAGCTGTAATTGTGGAAGGTTATACAAAGTTGTCGCTAATTCAGACGGAAAAAATTTCAGTTCATTCAGGTAACTTCAGAGAATTGTATCTTTCACTTGTAAAAGATATACGGGTTATACTTATTAAGCTGGCTCACAGGTTGTTCGATATGCGTAACTTCGGTAATCTTTCTGAAATTCAGAAAAAAAGATATATAAACGAAGTAAATCATATTTATATCCCGATAGCTCACAGGCTCGGTTTGTATCATATAAAAGCCGAATTGGAGGAGCTTTGGTTGAAAAATGTCAAACCTGATATTTTTAATTCGATTGCCAAAAAGATTCGTGAGTCAAAGAAAAAGCAGCTTGTCTATATTCAGGATTTTATTGAGCCTATTGAAAAAGAACTGACAAAACAGGGATTTGAGTTTGAGATTAAAGGACGACCGAAGTCTATCCATTCCATATGGCGGAAGATGAAGAAGCAAAATGTGGAATTTGAGCAGGTGTATGACCTTTTTGCCATCAGAATTATTATTGATACTGATAAAAAGAATGAAAAGGCTGATTGTTGGAAGGTTTACTCAATTGTGACGGATATTTATCAGCCTAATCCCAAACGGCTCCGCGACTGGATAACTACTCCCAAAGCCAGTGGTTATGAGTCGTTACATACTACGGTTATGGGTACGAACGGAAAATGGGTCGAAGTTCAGATACGTTCAAAAAGGATGGATGAGGTTGCCGAAAAAGGTTTGGCTGCTCACTGGAAATATAAAGAGGGAGGTGGAAAGGAAGAGCAGGAGGAGTGGATGAAAACAATTCGTTCGGTTATTGAAAATCCTTCGGGGTCATCGCTGGAAAAGCGTGATGTTGCTAAAATTGAACTTTACAAAGATAAAATATTTGTTTTTACTCCCGAGGGCGACCTGAAGAAACTTCCTGCCGGCGCTACTGTTCTTGATTTTGCCTACGACATTCATACGAGTGTGGGAGATATGTGTAGCGGTGCAAAAGTTAATAATAAAAATGTGCCCATTAGATATGAGCTGAAAAATGGCGATAAGGTTGAGATAATCACATCAAAAACCCAAAAACCAAAACTCGACTGGCTTAATTTTGTGGTTACTAATAAAGCAAAAGCCAAAATAAAAAGGTCAGTGAAGGAGGAGAAATATCAGGAAGCCGAACTCGGCAAGGAGATCCTTCGCAGAAAATTGAGAAACCGGAAAATTCAGTTTACGGATAGTGTGGTTGATAAACTTATCAAACAATATAAGCTTAAGTCTTCGATTGATTTGTACTATCTTATTGCAATTGAGAAGATTGATGTCTCCAACATAAAGAAAACCCTTGAGCAGGACGACTCCAAAGAGCTGTTGCCGGAGCCTGAAAAGGAGCAAAAGGTATTAAAACCTATGACTTCAAATGAGGATGACGCAATGGTTATCGGGGATGATATCGGTAATCTCAATTATGAACTTGCAAAATGTTGTAATCCCATTTCAGGTGATGCCGTTTTTGGTTTTGTTACTGTGGGTAAAGGAATTACAATACATAGAATAAACTGTCCGAATGCGGCTCAACTACTTTCCAAATACAGATACAGAATCATTGATGTGAAATGGCGCAAATCAGATGATACAAAAACATATCTGACAACCCTGCGGGTTACCGGAGAGGATAGAATGGGTATTTTAAGTAACATTACACAAATAATATCCAATGACCTTAAAGTCAATATGGTCTCTTTAAATGTCGAGTCGAAAAATGACAGAAGATTTGATGGAAGATTTAAGCTGAGAGTTCGGGATACAGGGCATCTGAATACTTTGATTCATAAGATATTAAAGGTTAACGGCGTTGAAAAAGCCGTAAGGCTTAACAGTGAGGTTGAGGAAAAATAAAATGTTAATTCTTGAAGAAGAGAAATATTATCCGTTTAAGATTTCAGATAAAATAAGAATGCCTGACGGAGAGGTATATTTTAAACTTACCGACCCTAATAGGATAAGACATCTCTTGAGGGCTCAATGGTATGAAAAATATAATCTGAAAACAGGAGATACAATAACTTGTCACATTGATAAGATTAATTGCAGCGGCAGAATCTTTATTGAACCGTTGCATCCTTTTTACAAACCTGACGGTATGTATGATTTTGAAATCGTTGAACTAAAAGATGATACGGCTTTTGTAAAAGATGCTTTTGACAATATTATTGAAATCCCGGTTGAAGATATACCCTTTGGAAACAAAGTCGGGGATAAGGTTAGTTGCAGGGTGTTGAGTATTAAAAAAGGAAAACCTTTGTTGGTGCCTGCTTCTTCCGAGCCGGATTATTCCCTGTTTAAAGCGGGTGAACAATATAGTTTTGAAGTTACGGGATATAAAAAATATGCCGGAAATAATTCATATTTTATTTTGAGTGACAAAAACGGGAATAGCTATCCGTTGCGCAGAAAATTTTATGAGGGGTACGGAATAAAAACCGGAGACACTATAAAATGTGTTTATAAAAAGTCGGGTGATAAGTCTTATTTTGAACCCGAACATCCGTATTACAAAAAAGGTAAAGAGTACGAGTTTTTTATAATCGGTGAAGATGTTATTTATAAATATCCCGACGGTAAAGAAGAAGCAATCGTGCTATTGAATGATTATGGTAAGGAAATATTGATAAGCCGTAAAGATGTATCTCCCGTGAAGTTGGAATCAGATAAAATAACCTGTGTTGTCAGGGATATCGTTAAGGGGCAATTGATTTTGGATTGTTAAACCTTTCACCACTATTTGATTTCAAACATTCTTAGCAAAAGGGTCGCAACCGTTGCATTAAATATTTTACTATTTTTGCTTCGCTGACAAAAATTAAAACTTGTTAAACTACCTGACGCCCTCCTTTACTTATGAATTGTCAGTTTAAAAGATAAATATAAATTCAAATATCGTACTGATGAAAAAAATAATCCTTTTTACATTTATTTTAACAATTATGAGTTCAATGATCATCAAGGCACAATTACCTGCAGAGACTCCCGAGCATAAGGCGGAGCGTATGAAATGGTGGACTGATGCCCGTTTCGGAATGTTCATTCACTGGGGACTTTATGCCCTGCCTGCCCGTCACGAATGGGTGAAAAAATATGAAAGAATGACGAATGAGGAATACGAAAAATACTTCTCGCTTTTTAATCCGGATTTGTTCGATCCGCACCAATGGGCAAGGATGGCAAAGGAAGCAGGCATGAAATATGCTGTCATCACAACAAAACACCATGAAGGCTTTTGCATGTTCGATTCAAAATATACCGATTATAAAGTTACCAATACTCCTTACGGAAAGGATATTATTAAGCAATGGGTAGAAGCTTTCAGAGATGAAGGACTTGGAGTCGGTTTCTACTATTCCTTGCTCGACTGGCATCATCCCGATTATATCATTGACAGGAATCATCCTCAAAGTGCTTCGTCTGATGATGAGTACGATAAGCTTAACAAAGGCAGAAATATGGATAATTACCGGAAATATATTAAAGATCAGGTTCGGGAATTACTGACAAATTACGGTAAAATTGATATTATCTGGCTTGATTATTCCTTTCCCGGCGGGAAGCACGGTAAAGGTCGGGATGACTGGGATTCGGAGAACCTTCTTAAGATGGTTCGCAAACTTCAGCCCGGTATCATTGTTAACGACAGACTTGACCTTTTGGATGAAGACGGCGGATGGGATTTTACAACTCCCGAACAATATAAAGTGTCGAAGTGGCCCGAAAGAAACGGTAAAAGAATTCCCTGGGAAACCTGTCAGACATTCTCCGGATCGTGGGGTTACTATCGTGATGAAATGACGTGGAAAGATACAAAACAACTTTTGGTGTTGCTAATTGAATCGGTCAGCAAAGGTGGAAATCTGCTTCTGAATGTCGGACCGACCGCAAGGGGAACTTTCGATTACCGGGCCGTTGACAGATTGGAATCTATGGGGAAATGGATGAAATATAACAACAGGTCTATCTACAACTGTACACAGGCTCCTGATGATTTTCCAAAACCCGATAACTGCCTGCTGACGTACAATCCCGAAACAAACAGGCTTTATGTCCATCTGCTCGACTACCCGATTAAACGGCTTACACTGAAAGGATTTGGAGGAAAAGTGAAATATGCTCAGTTCCTGCACGATGCTTCGGAAATAAAGTTCGGAAAACCGCGACATAATGTTACTTATCAGGAAAAACTTGAAGATCAGGATGTTATTCTGATTCTTCCGGTTGTAAAACCATTTGTTGAAATACCCGTTATAGAACTTTATTTAACGGATGAGGATAACTAATCCTGTAAGGTTTCAACGGCCTGTGTGGTGGAGAACCTTGCAGGATTATGACAGGTTTCAACGGCCGGTGTGGTGGAGAACCTTGCAGGATTATGACAGGTTTCAACGGCCTGTGTGGTGGAGAACCTTGCAGGATTATGGCAAAAGCATATATGCTGTACAGGTTTATAAAGTGTTGATATTTAGTTGGATAAAAAACAATAAAAATGAAAAGATATTGTCAGGCGCTTGATTTGAAAGATGACCCTGTTTTAATAGAAGAGTACATCAATTGGCATAAGCCCGAAAATATATGGCCGGAAATAGTGCAGGGAATAAAAGAGGTCGGGATTATCAATATGGAAATATACAGAGATAAAAACAGACTTTTTATGATTGTCGAAGTGCCTGATGATTTTGAGTGGGACAAACAGATGACCAAACTTGCAACTATGCCGCGGCAGGCAGAGTGGGAAGAGTTCGTTTCAAAATATCAGAAAAGTTCTCCCGGTGCATCTTCTGCCGAAAAATGGCGGATGATGGAGAAAATATTTACTTTAGTTGACAAAATTCAATAAGTGAATACTTTGGAAGGATCACATTGACGAAATAAAGAATATGACAAAAGCAAAAGTTTCGCTGGTTAAGGTTAACGGAAATGATTATACCATTCCGTTTATATTGTTAACAAGCCTTTTTTTGATGTGGGGGCTTGCCAACAATATGACCGATACGTTGTTGGCAGCATTCAAGAAAATAATGAGTATGACTGATTTCCAGACTTCCTGGATACAGCTTGCTTTTTACGGCTCTTATTTCTTACTTGCACTTCCTGCAGCTTTGTTCATCAAGAGGTTCACCTATAAATCCGGAGTTCTGTTGGGGCTCGGGATGTTTATTACGGGTTCGTTGCTGTTCTATCCCGCCAGTAATACACAGCAATATTCACATTTTCTTCTCGCTCTGTTTATTCTTGCGGGTGGTTTGTCAATACTTGAGACCTCCTCAAATTCATATGTGATATTTTTAGGGCCGGAAGAAACGGCTACACGCAGGCTTAACCTTGCACAATCTTTCAACCCCATTGGTTCCATAATAGGGGTTGTCCTGAGTAAGTTTTTTATCTTGTCTCACCTAAATCAAGCTTCTGCTTCCGAAAGAGCCGCAATGACGGCAGAACAACTTAAAAATGTCCAGACAGAGGAGCTTAACGCAGTTATGGGGCCTTATGTAGGAGTTGCTTTTGTGCTTTTGATAGTCTGGATAATGATTGCCGTTTCAAAAATGCCGAAAACCGGTGATACTACGGGGATGCATTTCGGTTCAACGGTGAAAAGGATAGTTAAAAACAAAAATTATGTCTCCGGTGTGATTGCGCAGTTTTTCTATGTGGGAGCGCAGATCGGTGTCTGGTCGTTTACAATCCGGTATGTTATGCAGGAATTGTCGGTAAATGAGGAATCGGCCTCAAGCTATTACATTGCGGCTCTTGTTGCCTTCACTTTATCACGATTTGTATTTACGGGTCTGATGAAGTTTTTTAAACCCGGAACACTACTTTCCATATCTGCAATTCTTGCTTTGATAAGCACGTTGATAGTGATTTATTCGGGCGGTATGTTTGCAGTGATAGCACTCGTCTCCATATCTGCTTTTATGTCGTTGATGTTCCCCACAATTTTCGGACTTGCTGTTCAGGGACTTGGTGATGACACGAAAGTTGCCGGTTCCGGTCTTATTATGGCAATTCTCGGAGGTGCTTTACTGACTGCCGCTCAGGGTCAGATTTCGGATGCAACCGGAAGCATTCATTATTCCTTTTTTGTGCCGTTGATATGTTTTGCAATAATTACTTTTTACGGATTTTTCAGTAATAGGGTGAAAGTGGCGTAACCTAATGAACTTTTTTACTACTTTTGGCACGATAAAAAAATACTAATTTGTATTCACGGTAATGATAATAGGGATTGGCGGAGCAAGCACGTCGGGAAAATCCTGGCTCGCAACAAAAATAAAAGCAATAAATCCTGATAAAAAGGTTAAAATCCTTTGCCAGGATGACTTTGTTCTCGCTTCGTCACAATTGCCGAAGATCAAAGACCACATTGATTGGGAAATACCCGAATCCATTAATTTCGACAGATTTCTCGAAGCCGTTCTTCGCTGTTATATCGGTTATGATATCGTGATTGCGGAAGGTTTGATGGTTTATCACGATCTCAGGTTGGTCAGGCTCTTTGATAAAAAACTTTTTATCGAAATTACAAAAGAAACATTTTTTAAACGAAAAGCGGAAGATCTTCGTTGGGGAAGAGAACCCGACTGGTATATTAAACACATATGGGATAGCTACCTTGTTTACGGTAAAATACCTGAAAGTGATGATTCCTACTTTAAAATTAATGGTGACGGATTGATTGATTTGAAAAAAATTTATGATTTTATTCAATAGTTTATAATAAGCAGATGAAACGATTATTAGTATTTATACTTCCGGTTTTTCTTTTTTCGTGTATGAATGAAAAGGAAGGAAAGGTTACAACTGTAAAGTTCAATACTGTGGAAAAATATTTGGGCAATGATAATGATACGGTTTATATAATCACTTTCTGGTCGGTTGATAATAAAGTGTCGGTTTCCCAATTGCCGTATTTCGACAGAATTAGAAAAGATTACGATGATGAAAAGGTCAAAGTTATACCGGTATCTCTTGATATGGCAATCGAAAAAGATACAAGAGTTCTGCCTGTTTTGAAAAAACTTGGTATAAACACCGATGTGTTGCTCCTTGACGATCCGGATACAAGGAAATGGCGTGTTAAAATAAGTCCGTTATGGAAAGGCGAATTGCCTGCAACTCTTATTTACCGGGGAAATGAAGCTGAGTTCTATCAGGAATCCCTGAATTATAATAAATTGAAAAGTATTCTTAACGGCTTGCTTAAGAAAAAAGATTGATTTGCGTTTCCGTTAAGTATTCGGCATAAGCCTGTTCGGGCGCAACCGAAAAATGACCGTTAACTTTTAATTCCTGCCGTTAACTTTTTTTATCTTTACCATACGGAATTTTTTAATATATTAGCACTCTCATTTTTATGATATGCGGATAAATTATATTTTATAGGTGATAAATGTACATTAAAGGAACTTTAATATTTTTTATTCTGTCCATTCATTTATGTGGCTTTTCACAGCAGGAGGGATTGGTTTGGTATTTCGGATATGGTGCCGGACTGAAATTTATTAACGGCACTCCCGAAGCACTGACCGATGGCAGTTTAGTTACGGTTGAAGGATGCTCGACAATTTCAAATTCAGACGGTTACCTGATCCTCTATTCGGATGGTGTGAATGTCTATAACCGGAATCATCAGATTATGCAAAACGGTTCCGGACTTATGGGCGATCCATCGGCTACCCAGTCGGGAGTTATTGTCCCGGTTCCTGATATGCCGAAATTATATTATGTATTTACGGTTGGGAACCTTGATGTCGGAGAACCTATGACAGGATTCAAATATTCAATAGTTAATCTGAATCTGGATGGTGGTTTGGGAGGTATTAACCAGAATGAGAAAAATATTGATTTGATTGGTGCTGCAACGGAAAGGGTGACAGCCGTTCAGCATCATAATAAAAACGGAGTTTGGGTTATAGCACAGGAATGGAATACCAATAATTTTTATTCATATTTGGTTACTTCCGAAGGACTTGACTTCGGCAATATAGTTGTTTCGGAAGTTGGTGATACTACAGCGGGAAATTATGACAATGGCAAAGGTTATATGAAAGTGTCGTCAGATGGGAAAAAACTTGCAGTTGCAATTCAAGGGTCAGATAAAATTCAGTTATTTAACTTTGTTGACTCAACAGGGGTTGTCTCGGACCTAATTGTTGATATAGTTGACGTCCCTGATGTTTACGGGATTGAGTTCTCAAAGAATTCTCATTTTTTGTATGCAACCGAAAGATATGGCAGCTCAGTGTATCAATGGAATATTTATGCGGGATCGCCCCAGGAAATCCTGGATTCCAGAGTGTTAGTCGGTGAAATGTCAACAAGCAAAGGTGGAGCATTACAGATGGCACCCGACGGCAAAATATATATTGCCAGACAAGGAAAGAAATATCTGAGTGTTATTAACGAACCATCAAACGAAGGAATTACTTGTGATTTTCAGGAAGTTGGTGTCCAGCTTGACGGGAAATTATGTCAGGAGGGTCTTCCTTGTTTTATACAAAGTTATTTTAATAATTTGTTAATATATTCGCAAAATTATTGCAGGTTCGATACCGTTTATTTCAGCCTGAACGATACGGCATTTATTGATTCCATCGAATGGGATTTCGGCGACCCTGCCAGTGGTATTTATAACCATTCGTCGGATCTTTTTCCTTATCACATATATTCTAACCCGGGTACATACAATGTGCACGCAACCACATATCATATTGATACCTATTCTATGGCTCATAAAACAATTGATATTTTTGATCTTGCCAAAGTGGATGTTGGAAGTGATACCACGATATGTTCAGGCGACTCAATAGTTATTTATGCAAATAATGATACGGGATACATCTATAAATGGCTTGATAATCCTTCATTGAATAAAAGAAAATTAACAATAAAAGATGAAGGATTGTACTGGGTTGAAGGAACCAATTTATGCAATACGGATACCGATTCCGTTTATATCCATGTTAATCAGTTGCCGGAAGTTGATCTTGGAAAAGATACGGCAATAAAATACAACTCTTCAATAATTCTTGATGCCGGATACTGGAATAATTCATATTTATGGCAGGACGGAAGTACCGGGCAATACTATTCCGTAGATTCTCCCGGAAGTTACTGGGTTGAAGTTGCTGATGATATCGGGTGTAAATCTTCGGATACGATTACGGTGGCTGCAGTTCCGTTCCGGATTTACTTGCCGGATGCTTTTACTCCGAATAACGATGGAATCAATGATGTTTTCAAACCGAGAACAACCTATGATGTGGACATTGATTTTGAGCTGATTATATACAATAGATGGGGAGAAGAAGTTTTCAAGACGTCCGATATTGACGAAGGTTGGGATGGCACTTTTAATGGAATAAAATGTCCCGAAGATGTTTATATCTGGTACTTAAACGCTGCTCCTTATGAGCAAAACGAATTTCTTGGAAGTCCGTCACAACGAACCGGAAATGTTACTTTATTGAGGTAGTAAACAAAATTATATTTTTTTTGTTTGTCTTTATTCAGGTGATATGAAAAATATGATTTATTACAAAATTATTCCATCAAAAAAACTTGTTGTTGAGTATTTTAAGGGTGACATTTACTGGGATGATATGTTCTCTTTTATAGACGAAATATCAAAGGATAAAAATTACAATGTTAGTTTTAATTCGCTTATTGATTTGAGAGAAGCGACTCTGCAATTAACAACCGACGATGTAAAAAAATATATTCGTTATCTTGAAGAACATACCGAGGTCTTGGGCAAAAGAAAACTTGCTATGATAACCAATTCGCCAAATCAGGTTGTTTATGTAACTTTATATCAGTTGTTAAGTGACAAACTTCCCTTAAAAATTAAAATTTTCAGTACTTATCAAAAAGCTCTTTACTGGCTGGATATGCCGGAGTTTACCGAAAATGAATTTAACAGTCTGATTTCGGAATTTTTGAATTAATAAATTTAAGATTAGTAACAACTCTTTTATAATTGAAAACACTCTCTTGCAAAGCAATCTACGGCATTAATCGTCTCCTCTTTTGCCTCAATATACCCCATATGTCCGACACCTCCCAAAAGAATAGCCGTACAACGGTAGGGTAGGGCAGCTTGCTCAAGTGCCGTGTTTATCGGGATACGGCTATCGTCTTTTCCTATTATGTACATTACGGGAGTTTTTGTACTCTTAAGCAGGGTTATCTTTTCCGTCCTCTCTTTCATCCCTCTCAATGCCGCCACAATTGCCTCTTTTGAAGTTTCTGCCGATGCCTTTTTCAGATTTTCTATCTGCTCTGAAAATTTATTAACGTTGGCAGATGCAAATAGACTTGGAATGAAATTGTTAATGAATCCCGTTCTGTCGTTTTCCACAATATTAACCGTCCTCTCCCTGTTCTCTTTTACTTCTTCACTATCCGAATGTGCAGCCGAGTGGAAAAGCACAAAACCCTTGAGGTATTCGGGGTGTTTTTCCGCAAAGGCAAGAGTTGTGTATCCTCCCATTGAATGCCCAACCATAACACACTCTTTTATCCTTTCGGTATCAAGTACCGACTTGACAGTAGAAGCCATCAAGTCCATTGAATGAATCGTGTCAATGTTCTCACTCTTTCCATGTCCGGGAAGGTCAACTCCTATCACTTTAAATGATCTTGTCAGTTCCTTATAAAATTCATCCCAGATATCCAGGTTTTCAAGAAATCCATGCAGAAGAACAATAACATTGCCTTTCCCTTCAATACGGTAGTTGATATTTTTATCCTTGAATTTTATCTGTTTTTTCATAAAAAATTTTTGAAATTTTTATCATTGCAAAGATATGTTTTTTCTTGGGTTGGAAAAAGGTTGTAGGGTGTTTTGATCTTATTTGATTACTAAAATCCGCAAAAGAAAAAATTTTTCCACGAATTTCACGAATTTACACGAATTGGAAATATTTTTTACTTAAAACCGATAAAAAGTCCAATTTTAAAGATTTCGGGGCAGAAATCACCTTACCCACTTTGGTTAAGGCTGTTGCGTGGAAGCCTTGTGACCAAGAAGTGGTAATGTTAGCCGGAATTGACAAGATTTATTAATGCAGTGTTGTTGGTTGCGAACTGAACAACCTGCCGTCTTCCGCTTTTTGTAAATTTTGCAGCAATATTTATCACCCAGAATATGAACTTTTTAAGTCTTGATGTTTTACTGAGTCCCCGACAACATCAGAGAATATTCACAAAAAGATAATTCTTCGCATCATTATCAATAGATTGAGTTGTCTTCTCCGAAACTAATCTCTTATGGATTAGGTGTATTCCACCCAAAGGTGTTATCTTTGCATTTGTAGTTTTGTTCATTCACCAAAATAGGTGAAAAAACTCGATACCTGCAAGCAATTGCAGGTCTTATTTTTCAACAACTTACGGTTAATTATTAATGTTTTCTTGCGGAATTAAGGTAACAGCAAAGCAATGACGGATAATTACTGGCAAAAGATACGCTTTTCAATATACCTGGATCCGGTAAATCCGTTTAAGTTTATTTCACAAATGTTTTGATGTTTAAATACCTCTTAGTTCAGATTGACAGGGTTCTTATATAATTACCAGCTTTCTGAAATATACCTTGTCGTCTATCCGGACTTTTACAAAATATACACCTTTCCCATAGGATGTCAGGTCAAATTTCAATGATTTGTTTCCGAAAGATATATTGTGCTCAATGAAAATTTCTTTTCCGTTTTGATCAAAAACGTTTATTGAAACATTATCCTCAGTATCCCTGTTAGCTTTGAGAGTAAACAATCCTGTTCCCGGGTTCGGATAAATTGTAAAAGGTTCGGATCTGATTTCATTTACATAATTAGGATTGACAGCAACCTCCTGGCTAACAGATGCATCGGAGCAGAAATTGTCCGAAGCAGTAAGGGTTACGGTATATGTTGCCTGTGCGGCGTATGTGTGTACCGGATTAACTTCCTCGCTTGTTTCCCCGTCACCGAAATCCCATAAATAGTCCGTCGCATTTGTTGAAGTATTGGTAAACTGAACTGTCAGGTCGTTTACCTCATAAGTGAACTCTGCTGTTGGTATTGAGTCCACAATAATAAAATCCGTCTTTGTTTCCGTAATGTTTCCGTTAATTGTTAGTGTGACTGTTTTTAATCCGGGAGCAGAATATATAATTGTGTGTGGTCCTTGCGTGTCGGCTGTCGGAGGGTATGCAAAATCTCCGAAATCCCATTCCCAGGATGTTGCATTAGTCGAACTATCTGTAAAAGTTACGGTTCCGTCCTCACAAATATGTGTAACATCGGCAGTGAAATCGGCAATATAAGGTGTGAACTCGAACACCATATCCTTGAAATAATCCTCATCGGGAAGTGTCATTGTCAGAGGTTCGGGACCTTTTGTGAAAGTGATTGTTTTTAACGGACCCTGAGCATGTTTATCGGTAAACTCGGCCCAGACATTATAATCTCCGTCAGGAACAATGTTGCCGTCAAGATCGGTACAATCCCACGTGACCGTATGAGTTTGATGAGATGTCAATGTGGGACCCGTAATGGCATCAATGACATTATAATTGGATGCGGTTTTCCATGTATAAAGGTATTTTTTCTTACTTGTACCCCGTAACAGCTTGGTTTTTACAAATCCGTCCGTATCTTCAACCCATACTGCCAGCACATGTCGTGGTGCATAAGGTCCTCCGAAAGGAACTGTCCTGAATGTAAAGGACATTTCTCCTCCTGTTGCAAGTGGTTGTTTTTCTTTCTTTTGAGCCTGTGAAATGAACGGAACAAGAGCAATTAAAAGAAAAAATGTTACTGATGTTTTTAGTAAAATGCTTTTCATATCCGAGAATTTTAAAATTTCTTTTGCAATAATAGTTATTTTTCTTTGTAGATTAAATAAAAATATTTGTAATTTTGCACACCTCTAAAAACGGTACTTGTAGCTCAGTTGGTTAGAGCACCGGATTGTGGTTCCGGGGGTCGTGGGTTCAAATCCCATCAGGTACCCTGAAAAGTGGAAACAAGATATTCTTGTTATCCACTTTTTTCGTATTATTGCAATCCTTTTAAACTTTTAAAAAAAGATTTTTCCATGAAAAAATTAAAAAAAGTAATTTTCGTCCTGTTGGCAATTCTTATATCTTCATGTTGCAAATCAAGACTGATTGATGTTGTTTCGTTTTCCGAACCGGAGTTAGCGGTTAACCCATACACAGGGAGTGAAATTCTTAAATTTATTGATGACAGCGGCTGGTTTCATAATACTTATTCTCTGCGTGGTAAGCAGTATTATGATGTTTATGCTATTCCCGGCCATTGTCCCTATCCCGACAGGTTGCAGGGAGATTCACTTTTTTATTCCGAATCGGAAGGAATTCTCGGAATTAAATTTTCCGACGGGAACTTATGGACAATAATAAACTGAGACCGATTAGTTTTGTAATATGAGAATAAAAACTATTTTTGTCCGCTATAATCATAAAAAAATATCACAGAGATGAGTCAAAAAATTTTAATTATTATTAATGATGCGCCCTACGGGACGGAGAAGGCTTATAACGCCCTGAGAATGGCAATGAGACTTCAAAATGATCATAGCGAGAATGTGGAAGTGAAAATATTTCTGCTTGCAGATGCGGTTTTTTGCGGCCTGCCCAACCAGAATACTGCAAACGGATATTATAATATAGAAAGAATGTTAAAATCGGTTATTAAAAACGGCGGTGAAGTAAAGAGTTGCGGTGGATGCTCCGAAGCACGAGGGATTGATAAACTTCAGCTTATTGAAGGCGTACAGATAAGCAATATGAAAGAGTTTGCCCAATGGACGGTTGATTGCGATAAGGTATTGACATTCTAATATTGATAGACAAGGCAAATTTGTGATTGCCTCCTTATTATTCTATTGCTGAACAGTAATGCAAACTGTTATAGCTATTTCTTCTTTCTCCAGATTTTCCACCATAACCAGATTATTCCAACAAGGAAGTGACCTATTATTATCGTAGCAATGATTATGATAATTACTTCGTCGCTCATCCGGCAAAAATATTAATTATTTTGAAAATCGCTCCTTGAAAGTCCGAATTGTTCGTCATCTTCAATATTTCCTTCAGGTTCAATATGAAGAAGAACGTCATAAATATTGCTTATTTTCAGTTTTATTCCGGCTTCTACTTTCTTCCCTATTTCGTGAGCTTCCGACACTGTAATGTTTTTATCAACTTCAATATCCAGTGCTATCAGATACAGGTTTGCTGCCTTCCTCACGCGAATCCGGTGCGGATTGTTCGCTCCTTGAACCGAATCAACGGCCTCAAATATTTTATCATATACTGTAGTGTCATCCACTCCGTCCATCAGTTCTCTGTTGGTTTCCATAAAGATACCGAAGGCGACTTTCATTATCCAAAAACTCACCAAAAGAGCAGTTATAAGGTCTAAAACAGGCATCTTAAATTGAAAAGTAAAAACCAATCCCACAAGTACCGAAATTGAAATGACAATATCATTTCTCATATTTTTTGCGTTTGCAATAATCATTGCGCTGTCGTTTTTTTTGCCGATCCTGAATTGCCACAGCGACAATATCCATTTTCCTGCAATGCTGACAACCGTAATATAAACAGCCACGATGTCAGGCATTTCGCGTGGTTCGGGATTGAAAATTCTTGATACGGTAGTTATTAAAAGCTGGGCCCCCGCAAAAAAGATTATGAACGAGAGTAATTTTGTTGATACCGTTTCCGCTTTCATATAACCGTAAGGATATTTTTTGTCAGGTGGTTTTGAGATTATCCGTGTAGTGTACAGAGTTATGAAATATGTGAAAACATCCGACAGCGAATCAATGCCGTCGGCAATGACCGCAAAACTTCCCAAAATGAATCCCACAATGATTTTCAATAGCGAAAGAATTGAATTTCCTATTATTCCTATCCAGGATGCTCGCTTTAATTCTTTTGTGCGTCTGTTTGTCAATTATTAATTTATTAGAACTTTGTTTTGACAAAAATAGAGTAATTTTGGCGGAAAATAAAGTTTTATGAATAATATATCTGATAAGATAAACGGATTAGCGGAAAAGTACCGCGATTATACTGCCGGAAATCTTTCCAAACTGGTTAAGATAAAGTCTCTTAGCAAGGAGGAAAAGGATGTTCAGAAGGAGCTTTTCAGGCAGATGCAGGAGGCAGGTTTTGATGATGTGAAAATTGACGGTCTCGGGAATGTTATAGGCAGAATCGGAAACGGCAAGCGAATACTTGCCTTCGACGGACATATGG
>JALSSR010000041.1 GCA_026984135.1 Bacteroidales bacterium | reverse complement strand
TTAATCCCTAAAGATGACAGGAAACTATATAAAGCTTTTGGTGATGAAATAGATCGGCGATTTAAAATTCCCGTTTCATCACTGGAAAATAAAAAAGGAAATGTTTTTATGCTCGAACTCCCTAAAACACAAAAAATAAACCATATAATTACTATGGAAGATTACAGGTTGGGGCATCGAATCAGGGAATATAAAATTGAAGGTTTTGTAAAGAATGAATGGAAGGAATTGTGTACCGGACAATCGGTTGGCAGAAAAAAGATAGATTATTTTGATGATGTGAAACTTTCCAAAATAAGACTTACAGTAACTAAGTATGTAAACGAACCGGTTATCAGAAGTTTATCGGCATATTATGTGGAAGATTTTGTTCCTCCTCCCGGAAATGCAATATCACCATGGTCGGAATGGGAAGTTATATCAAATTTCAATACTGAGGAGAACAGTACAATTAACCTTAACCTCTCGGACAAAATTAAATTACCCGGACAATTTACGATAAAAATTGAACCTGATGATTCGGACAAAAAGGTGGAAATAAGTAACGTTGAACTCATCTTTGACGGACAAAAAGTTTTAAATGATTTTATAACGGTTAAAGGAAACGAAATAAGTATAAACCGTACAGCACAGGTAACCGGAGAAAGTAAAATAGAATTGCGTTTCAATATTAAAAGTAATGCGCCGGTTAAAGGGAAGATACAATTCAGACCGGCATTGATTTATTAAAAGCATATTATTATGACCAAAAATTTAAAAGTTATTAATCTCACTGCAATCTTGTTGGTTTCCGTTTTTTTTTCTTGCAATACCAATAAAACGGAAATAACGGAAAATCAGCAAAAACTACAACAGTATGATGTAAGATGGGATTCCCCGAGCAAAGATTGCAATGGTTCCATGCCCGTCGGAAACGGAGATATAGGCTTAAATGTCTGGGTGGAAGAAAACGGCGATGTTTGTTTTTACATTGGGAAAACAGACTCCTGGGGTGATAACGGACGTTTGCTGAAAGTGGGTAAAGTGAGGGTAAAATGTGAACCGGCCATAATTACTTCCGGAACAAATTTTTCTCAGGAACTGGACCTGCTGACAGGAAGTATAAAAATAAGTACTACCGGGGAAGTTAACGGGAAACAAGCTGACTTGAATTTCAATTTGTGGGTTGATGCAAACAATCCCGCGGTTTATTTAACATACGACTGTTCGGTTCCTGTCTCAGTGACTGCAAACATTGAATTGTGGCGTACCAAGCCCTATTCCTTACCAAAACTTGAAGTGAGTGATTTACTGGAAGAGCGTTCCAAACCGGGTAGTTTGCACGAGCCTGTGATAGTTGAACCTGACCATTTAATAACGGAATCCAAAAATTACATCGGTTGGTATCACCATAATAAAAAATCGGTAGGGTTTGATTTAACCAATAAATTACAGGGCTTAACCGAATTTTACAAAAACGACCCCATTTTGAATCGCACTTTCGGGGCAATCATTACCGGCTCGGAGGTAAAAAAAATAAATAACAGTACTCTGCAAACCAAACCTTCAAAAAAAGGGAGAATGAATATTTTTGTTTTAACCCGGCAACCTGCTCAGCCTGACGAGTGGCAGGAATCTGTAAACGAACTCGCCAAAAATATTGAAACCATTCCTTTTGAAAAAAGAAAGAGAGAACATAAAAAGTGGTGGTCGGACTTTTGGAACAGAAGCTGGATATATGCTACTTCCGCTGACAGTACCGCAAGTTCGAAAGATGATGATGCATTTGTTGTTACACGGGCATACACTCTTCAGCGCTTTATTGATGCATGTGCCGGACGTGGTAACTATCCAATAAAATTCAACGGTTCAATCTTTACGGTTCCTACGGAAGGTACTCCCGGTGATGCCGACTATCGCCGTTGGGGCCCCGGTTATTGGTGGCAAAATACAAGATTACCGTATCTTAGTATGTGTGCCTCGGGAGATTACGACCTGATGCAGCCCTTTTTTAAAATGTATGCCGGTGAAATATACCAATTGAGCAAAAAACGCACAAAAAAATATTTCGGGTTCGAAGGGGTCTATTTCCCCGAATGTATGTATTTCTGGGGCTCTACATTTACAGCTACTTATGGCTGGACACCTTATGAAGAACGGGAAGACCCTTTGCAGGAAAGTCCCTGGCACAAATGGGAATGGGTTTCAGGGCTGGAACTGGTTTATATGATGATGGACTACTATGATTACACCCTCGACAAAGAGTTTCTTCAGGATAAGGTTCTACCGATGGCAAATGATGTATTGCGCTTCTTTAATAATTATTACAAAACAAACGACGCCGGAAAATTGGTAATGCACCCTTCCATGGCGTGTGAAACCTGGTGGGACTGTACAAACCCAATGCCCGAACTGGCAGGCTTGTATAGCATTACCAAAAGGCTTACCGCATTGCCTGAAAATCTCACAAGTGAATCCGACAGAAAATTCCGGAGCGAACTAAGAACAAAGCTGCCTGAACTGCCTTTACGGGAAACCCCGGCAGGAATTGCTTTAGCCCCGGCTGAGCGATATGAGAAAAAGAGTAATGTTGAAAATCCGGAATTGTATGCAGTATTCCCGTTCCGGTTGTTTGGCGTTGGAATGCCTAATTTGGAGTATGCAAAAAACGCATTGGAATATCGTTGGGACAGAGGGCATTTTGGCTGGAGGCAGGATGATATTTTTATGGCTTACCTGGGATTGACGGAACAGGCAAAATCAGGATTGGTTGAGCGGGCTAAGAATCACGATAAAACCAAACGCTTCCCTGCCTTCTGGGGACCCAATTACGACTGGACTCCCGACCAGGATCATGGAGGAACCTTGATGAAGGCCTTTCAGTCAATGTTATTACAAGCAGATCCATATTCAAAAAAGATTTACCTGACACCGGCCTGGCCAAAAGATTGGAATGCGGACTTCAAACTCCATGCGCCATATAATACGATTATTGAAGCTTCCGTAATAAATGGGAAAATAGAAAACTTGAAAGTAACGCCCGAATCACGACTGGGAGATGTAATTATTAAAGGGAATTATTCGCTAAAACAATAATATTACTTAATTGAAAAATATAATTATAAGAGTTCGTTACTCATCAAACATTGTCTTTCAAGAGAGTAAACTGTCATTTTCGACAAACACGAATTCTGTAGAATTTATGGAAGTAAAGGTGTATATAAAATATATATTACCAAAAAAACAAGCGATATGAAAATAATGATGAGAAATTATTCTTCTGATTTTAAAAATTCACTGTTGATATTTACAATAATTCTTCTTTCTTTTAATGGCATAATTGCCCAGGAGATTTTACCATACAAAAATGCTGAACTACCGGTACAACAACGAGTTGCAGATTTAATTTCGCGTATGACATTGGACGAGAAAATCAGCCAAATGTCTATGCTAAGTTTGAGAAAATTAAAGACAGATAACAATGGAAAGGTTACTGACAAATCTTTGAATGAGCTATTTGACGGGCAAAGTACAGGATGCTTGGAAAGCCCGTTTATTGGTGTTGAAGAGATTGCTAAATATTCCGAAGCTGCTGATAAATATTTAAGAGAAAATACCAGACTTGGTATTCCTGCCATTCAAATTGCAGAGTGTTTGCATGGCCAGCTTGCTTTTGGCGCAACTATTTTCCCACAGGCAATTGCTCAGGGAAGTACCTGGAATCCGGAACTGATAAGAAAGATGGGAGAAGTTATTGCTGAAGAGGCTACATTATCAGGCGTAGACCAGGCTCTTTCTCCATTGTTCGATTTGGCAAGAGACCCACGTTACGGACGTGTTGAAGAGTGTTTTGGAGAAGACCCTTTTCATGTTGCAAAAATGGGGAAAGCATTTGTCATTGGTATGCAGGGTGAACCTAAAACAACCGGTAACTATATCCCCGATAATCATTTAATGTGTACTGCCAAACACTTTGTGGCTTACAGCACGCCAATAGCGGGAATTAATTTAGGACCCAATGAGGTAGGAGAGAGAAGTTTAAGGAATTTACACCTTTATCCTTTTAAAAAGGCTGTTCAGGATGCTAACGTTTATTCGGTAATGCCTTCTTACAATGAAGTTAATGGAATCCCACTCCATACAAACAGGCATTATATCCGGGATATTTTAAGAAATGAGTATGGGTTTAAAGGATATATTTTTTCAGACTATGGTGCTATTTGGATGTTGGAGTTTTTTCATAAAGTTTCAGACAATAAAAAAGAGACGGCTCTGCAAGCTATTAAAGCCGGTATTGACCTGGAAGCACCTCAGCCTTATGCCTATTCTGTTTTAAAAGAATTAGTTGAAGAGGGAAAGCTGGATAGTGAGTTAATTGATGAAGCAGTTGAAAATATACTTACCGCCAAATTTAAAGCAGGCTTATTTGACAAGCCATATAAAGCACCAAAACAAATGTCCGAATTGGTACATACTGAAAATGCAATTAAGTTGACCCGTCAAATTGCAGAAGAAGCTGTGGTTTTATTAAAGAATGATGATAACCTGTTACCTTTAAATATGTCAAATTATAAGTCTATCGCCATAATCGGCCCCAATGCCGACAGAGTGCAGTACGGTGACTACAGCTGCACAAAAGACAAATCATCGGGAATAACAGTTCTTGAAGGGATAAAAAATTACGTGGGCGATGATGTCAAAATAAACTATGCCGAAGGTTGCGATATCACCGGTCTGAATACAGACGGTTTTAAAGAAGCTGTTGACGCTGCACAGGAAAGTGATGTTGTTGTTTTGGTCATCGGCGGTACCAGCATGACATTATCGGGAGTCGGTTGGGGAGAAGATAAAACGAACGACCACCCTACATGCGGTGAGGGTTTCGACAGAGCCGGGCTGAGGCCGCCTGGGGTTCAGCCGGAGCTGATTAAAGCCGTATATGAAACAGGGAAACCGATAGTTATGATTATGATTCACGGACGGGCATATGACATTAAATGGGAAAGCGTGCATATTCCTGCAATATTGGATGCATGGTATCCGGGCGAACAGGGAGGAAATGCAATTGCCAACATTTTATTCGGCAAGGTCAATCCTTCAGGAAAACTAACCGTATCATATCCGCAAAGCGTTGGCAACGTCCCCGTATTTTACAATTATCACCCGTCAGGCAGGGGATTTTATCATCAGCCGGGGACTCCAAAAAATCCGGGACGTGATTATGTTTTTCACTCTACAGATGCGCTATACCCGTTTGGCTTTGGTTTAAGCTACACTAGTTTCAAATTCTCCGATTTAAAGATTGAAAATAATGTTCTATCCGCAACTGACACCCTCGGGTTTTCGGTAAAGGTCAGAAATGTTGGAAATGTAACGGGGAAAGAGGTGGTCCAGGTTTATATTAACGATAAAATAAGTTCGGTTACCACTCCCGTTAAGATGCTGAAAGGATTTAAAAAGACGGAACTCAGCCCGTCGGAAACAAAAACGATTGAATTTAAGGTTCCCTGTTCCGAATTAGGTCTTTGGGACAGAGACATGAATTATGTTGTAGAACCGGGTGAGTTTGAGTTAATGGTTGGTAATTCATCGAAAAATATTTTCCTCAGCAAAGATTTCACAATAAAATAACCGATAACCTATGGTTTTAAACAAACACGCGATGGAGATATCGTTGATAATATTTTAATAGACTTATGTTAAAAGCGATATCCCATATAACAACAGTGTCAATTCTGCTCACCTTTTTTACGAGTGTATGCAGTTTTGGACAAATGAGCAATAGAGACATCGAAAATAACACTCAGAAAGTACTAAGCCGTACCATAGGCGAAAACAATGCCTCCCGGTTTTCATTTCACTATACCGGAAAGGCAGAGAAAGATTACTTTTCGATAAAAGTTAAAGACAATAAAATTCATGTCTCAGGAAGTTCAGCCACAGCATTGTGCCGTGGAGCTTATGATTATCTGCGCAACGACTGCCACTCCATAATCAGCTGGTCGGGCAATAGAATAAATATTCCAAAGCAATTACCACCGGCAGACATAACAGTAAAATCACCATTCAAATATAGGTATTACCTGAATACCGTAACACACGGGTACACCACTCCGTACTGGGATTGGGCCCGTTGGGAAAAGGAATTTGACTGGATGGCCGTACACGGAATGAATATGCCGTTGATTGCCGGTGCTCACGAAGCAATCCTTTACCGTGTCTTTGAGAAACTCGGATTGAAAAAGGAGGAGATACTCGATTACTTCTCCGGGCCGGCACACTTCCCATGGAACCGGATGGGCAACATCGGAGGCTGGGACGGACCTCCGCCCGAATCATTCTTTCCAAAGCAGATTGAACTTACACACAAAATGCTCAACCGGATGAAAGAGTTGCAGATGCATCCCATAGTTCATGCTTTTGCGGGTTTCGTACCCAAGGGAATATCCAGGCTTTATCCAGGTGAGAAAGTGCGCGAACTCGGCTGGGGCGGATTCGACGAAAAGGTGCATATCCTCTCTCCCGAAAGTGAGCTTTTTGTGAAGATAGGTAAGATGTACATCGAAGAGTGGGAAAAGGAGTTCGGCAAAGGTGAGTTTTATCTTGCCGACAGTTTCAACGAGATGGATGTCCCGTTAAGTGACGACCCGGCAGTTGCAAAGAAGGAACTGGCGGCATACGGTGAGATAGTTTACGATCCTATCCGCAAAGCAAATCCCGATGCAGTTTGGGTAATGCAGGGGTGGACTTTCCCCTATCACCGCGATAAAAACGGCAAACTGTTCTGGACACCCGAACGCCTCAAAGCTATGATGTCGAAAATACCGGATGACAAACTCCTGATTCTTGACATGGCCAATGAATATAATGCCCTTTTCTGGAAAATCAACTATTCGTGGAAAATGTATGACGGCTTTTTCGGGAAACAGTGGATCTACTCCTTCATCCCGAATATGGGAGGTAAAATCCCCTGGAACGGGGTGCTTGATTTTTATGCAAAAGCTCCTGCCGAAGTTCTTAACTATAAAAACAAAGGTAATCTTGTGGGGTTCGGATTTGCGCCAGAAGGCATCGAAAACAATGAGGTGATATACGAACTTTTGACTGACTGGGGATGGATAAAAACTCCCGTTAACCTCGACAGGTGGCTGAAAATGTACAGCAAAGCCCGGTATGGCGGATATCCTGAAAAGATGAAAGAGGCTTGGGAGCTGTTGCGGCAATCCTGCTACGGTACTTTTACCGACCACCCGAGGTTCAGGTATCAGTTCAGGCCCACCGAAAAACATACAGGAACGGTACACAAATCGGAAAAATTCGAGAAAGCTGTAAAACTGTTTTTGGAATGTTCCGATGAGTTGAATGGAAGCAAATTATATGTCTTCGATGCCATCGAACTGGTAAGTCAGCTTGCAGGACTGCAGGTAGATTCACTTCTATCCGATGCAGAAAAAGCAAAAAGTTCAAAGAAATATGAATTGTATGAACAGGCAATCTCGAAAATGCGGTTCATAGACAGACTGCTCATCTCCCATCCCAATCTCAGACTTGAAACATGGATAAATATGGCCCGCGCTTTCGGCGACACTTCCGAAGAGAAACAATACTACGAAAGCAATGCCAAACGTTTGATTACAACCTGGGGCGGCGGGGTAAATGAATATTCTGCCCGCACCTGGAGCGGATTGATCGGCACATACTATGTCCCCCGCTGGCAGCACTGGGTCAATAGCCAAAAAACAAACAATGACTTCGATATTCTCAAATGGGAGGAAGAGTGGATTCAGTCGGAATACGAAAACAGCGTGAAACCTTTTGATGATCCCTTGAAGGAGATGAGAAAATATGTAATGAATACTCAATAAAATTTATTAAAAAGAAATAAAAATAATTACCAACCTAATTCGAAAACCTGATTACAAGAAAAATAATCGGAGCAAAATCGGTAAGAAGCAGTATATTTGCCTGTAAAGTAAAAATAATAAAAACAGACCCGTTATGAATCATATTGTTGTACTTGGAGGCGGATTTGCCGGAGTGGAGTCGGTATTCCGCCTGCGCAAACTGGGACATAAAGTAACTCTGGTCTCCGACAGGGACTATTGTTACATATATCCCATCTCAATCTGGATACCTGTCGGAAAGATTGATTTTGAGAATGTTAAGCTTCCTTTGCAGGAGTTGCAGAAAGTTCACGGCTTCGATCTTGTTATTGACAAAGTTACTTCAATCAAGTCGAAGGAGAACCGTGTATATCTTGAATCGGGTAAAAGCATAGATTACGATTATCTGATAATTGCTTTCGGTGGGGCAAAACTACCTTTGCCTGGTGTTGAGCACACTTTTTCCATTTGCGGTGCTCCCGAGACATCACTGGATATCAAACGGCAGTTTGACAAACTTGTGGAGCGCGGACACGGTAAAATAGCTGTGGGTTTCGGCGGAAATCCCAAATCACCAACAGGAGTGAGAGGAGGACCGGCATTCGAGATATTATTCAACTTTGTTACAACACTCAAGGAAAAGAAACTATATGATAAGTTCGAGCTTACCTTTTTTGCTCCGATGAAAGAACCCGGCGCAAGAATGGGCGGCGAAGGCTTGAAAATGCTTCAAAAAGCTTATGAAAGACATGAAATAAAAGAGCGTATCGGGACAAAGATAAAAAGGTTTGAAAAAGGAAAGGTTGTTTTTGAAGATAATACGGTTTTGGAAAGTGATCTTATAATTTTTGTGCCTCCAATCACAGGCCATCCCGTTTTACGAAATTCCGACCTCCCTTTGTCGGTTGACGGAAATGTGTTGGTTGACGGATATTGCCGTGTAAACGGTCAGCAAAAAAATGTTTTTGCCGCCGGTGATGTTGCACGTCTTGAAGGTCCCAACTGGATTGCAAAGCAGGGTCATATTGCCGAAATAATGTCTCACTATGCCGTTTACAACATCAACAATGCCATTATCGGCAATCCCAAACGCAAAGGATATCAAAACCATCTGAATATTGTATGCGTTATGGATACGGGAAACGGTGCTATTTTCACATCACGAAAGTGGAACAAGGAAAAAATATTACCCATGCCCGTTTTCGGGCACTGGATTAAAAAAGCCTGGGGAACTTACTGGAAAAAATCAAAACTCGGGAAAATACCGCGGCTGCCGGGGATGTGAGACATCATAACCTTTGGGCGGTTTCTCCAATATCAGATGAACTAACTTCGAGTTGTTCCGGATTTCAGCACAAGCCGAAGCGAAAGCCTAATCCGGAACTAAGTAAAATATGGATTTGAAATCCATTAAATATGAGTTTTCGGATTACTTTGACCGACGAAGCAACCGTAGTCAGTGCCGACCCGAAAGTCCGACACTGAAATCCGAAAGAGCACATTTTATTACTCCGCAACCTTTACGGAAAATGTTAATAACTTTTTTAAGAAAATATTGCAAAAAACTTGCATAGTTATATATATATATTCGCAGCCGTTTTAATCAAATAAATGTTTAACTTTAAAATTTTTATGTTATGAGAAAGAAAATTATTGCTCTTGCATCATTGGTTATTTTTGTTTTGACAATGGCTTTCACCGTTTCTTATTTTACAAAAGAAGCCTATGCAGAATCACAGAATAAAAAAATGCCTGCAAATCTTGACGACGATTGCTATGACACAGGGGGTAACTGTGCTGATGTTGTTATTATTACACCGGATCCGGACGACGACTAAACAACAGTTTTTGAAAAATCAAACCGTATCTTAATCAGTTTTCCGAAAAAACAAAGGGATGCGGTTTGTTTTTTTACTTTTGTCAAAAGCACCAATGATAAAAAAATTTAATAAAAAAATATACAATGAGAACAACTATTTTGCTTTTAATGCCAATAATAACACTCTTTTTTTCCGGTTGCAATTCCGGTGACAAAACAAAATTCGATAACAACGAAAAAATGTTATCAAATTATAATATTACTACCGAAAAAACATTCACTGTCCCTATTCCCGACAGTAGTACTTACCGTTCAAGATACAATCAATATTATGTAGATAAAAATAGCAATAAAAAATACTTGATACGGCGAAACGAAACAGTTAACGCTATTGAATTCATAAATATTGCAGGGAAAAAACTTGATTTTATGGTAAAATTTGACAAAGTAGGTCCTAACGGAATAGGAAAAATCCGTGGGTTTTATGTATTAAATACGGATACCATTTTCGTTACGGCCTTAAACCGTACAAAAATATACTTGTCCGATACTTCGGCAAAAATTTATTATTCCTTCCCTGTTTCAAACAGCAGGTTTGAATTTGGTGACTTTTGGTGTAATTCGGATAATAAAATCGTTTTATCGAACAATAAGGTTTATATTAGTACTTTGCCAGTTGCAGGTATTGACAGGAATCCCGAATTATTTTATAACAGTTCATTAAGTATTGCTTATGATTTAATCTTAAAACAAACATTCCAACTAAAAATTAATTATCCTACTGTTTATTTTAAAAATCATTACACAAATTCAGGTCTTATTTTCTTCTCACGAACTTTCAATAAGGATAAAAATGAATTAATATTTAGTTTCCCTGCAGACCATAATCTATATACATATGATATTTTGGATCATAAAGTAACAAAAATAAAATGTAAAAGCATATATATTGACAATAAGCAATTGTTAAAAGAAAAAAATGCCGACTATCAAAAAAGAAGAATGATTTATTTGGAAAATCCGAAATACTATTTAATTATTTATGACAAATATAACACCCTGTACTACCGAATAATCCTTTTGCCTATAGAAATTGAGAAGAATAAAAAATATAGCCCCTATTTGCATTATGAAATGCCTTTTTCAGTGATGGTTCTTGACGGGAATTTAAAAATAATAATGGAAAAACGTTTTCCGAAACACAAATACAATTGCAGCGACTTTTTTGTTACCGAAGAAGGTCTGTGGATTTCAAACAACAATCCTTACAACCCCGAATTTAACGAAGATTTATTGAGTTACAGCCTTTTTAAACTTAATGAAAATGATTAATAATAAAACTACTATACGATTAATTGGGTTTTTCATATTATTTAGTTCTTGCCAACCTAAGTTTGACATTGAGTTTTCAAAGGATTTTACAATATACATCAGGTCATTAAACGATACTGTTATTAATAAAGGGATTTATATTTTACTTCCTGTTTTTTCCTGTTCATCCTGTCAGGAAGAGATAACAAATTATTTGGAAAATAATGATTGTAGTGATGTGGTTGTCATTTGCATTGCAGATACTTACAAGGAGTTTTACAATGTTAAAAAACGTCTTAAAAAATACAAACTGTTATATGATATAGCCGGCAATTATTCAAAAATACTTAACATTGAAGGAAATTATCCATATTTTGTGGAGGTTGAACACAAAAAAGTAATTGAGCATTACTATGCCAAAGCGGGAAATAATATGAAGAAAGCATTGGAAAAACTTAACCACAATAATTTTTCAAAGGATTAGGTTTGGGATTTCAGCACAAGCCGAAGCGAAAGCCTAATCCGGAACTAAGTAAAATATGGATTTGAAATCCATTGAATATCAACTTTCGGATTACTTTGACCGACGAAGCAACCGTAGTCAGTGCCGACTCGAAAGTCCGACACTGAAATCCGAAAGAGCCCGTAAGTTAATTGCCTTAATACCTGATGCCTTTGTGGTTTTTAGTGTCTTTGAGCCTTAGTGGCAAAACAGCGGAAAATCAGCCACAAAGACACGAAGGCTCAAAGAAAACTTAATTTCTTTTGCTCGACAAAGTCGGGGTTATAAGTAGCTTTGCGTTGCCTGTCTGACGACAAAGGCAGGCAAACCTGATAATAAGCACATCAATCCAACTTCCACTCAAGGATACCGCCGGAGTAATCTTTTTGTAATTTGATTTCCAGTTTCATCGCCTTTGTCCTGACATTGGAGATTTCTATTGAGTTAAACTCATCCTTTGAAACGGGATATTCACCATGCTTTGCCACTTCTTTCCATTTCCCGTTCTTCAGATAATAGGCTCTCCACGATTCCGGAATTCTGCAACCTCCATCGGGCCCGTCGTCAAACCAATAGACATGGATATTGCTTATTACGGTATCCTTTTTAAAATCATACCGTACCCATTCGGTCGTTCCTTTATGATCCCAAAATGTGAGCCTCGGTATCTCTTGATCGTTGGAGTTTTTAGGTATAATCTGATCATTAACCGCAAGAAGGCGGTCGTGGACATAAGATGCAGTTACTTTACTTTCGGAAGCGATTGTAGGAGAAGGTAGCGGTCTGGCAACAGATTCTTCGTAAGGAAACCAAACTGCCATTTCACCGTTCCCCCTGTGTGCCCAGGCAAAGTATGGTATTGCAGTGAAGTCCTGCTCCTTTTTTACTATCGAATTATCCTGTTTATCAACGGATAATGATTTTGCTTTTCCTTTTATAACCTCAACACCGTTAATCAGGTTTTTATCAAAATAATGGGTAAAATGCGCCTTTTTATCCAATAACAGATTTCTCACTTTCCCGCCGTTATCAACCCATTCCGCACAATAAACAACAGGCCCCCTTTCAATTGAAAACTTACCGACATCCTCTTTAACCTTTGCATTTGCAATAACTTTTCGCACGGGCATAGGGAAATTGATTTCAACAACATCTCCCTTTTCCCATAACCGGTTAATTTTTGCATATCCCTTGTCAACAGTAAAATTTATTTCCTTGTCATTGACTTTAATGACGGTATTCTGTTTTGAGCGGGTAAGATAATGATACAAATCGGATGGTACCGGTCTGTTTTGTGCCCAGCCGGGAATTCTTAACGAGACTGTAAATTTTGATTCGGCTTCAGGCTCAATTTTTATTTTCACATTTCCGTTCCAGGGGTATTCAGTGACCTGCGAAACACGCACTTCCCCGAAATTCATCATTATTTTTGCATCATTACCGATATAAAGGTTTACAAAAAGATTATCATCCGTACGGGCATAAACATATCCGGGTAAAGAGGGTAAAAAACGAACAACATTTGTCGGGCAACAGGAGCAGGAAAACCAGGGTTTTCTTTCGTGACTGCCGTCCGATTCAAGCGGATTGGGATAAAAAAACTCATCACCATGTATCGAAACACCGGATAGAAAACCGTTATAGAGAGTACGCTCCAAAACATCAATATATTTTGCATCGCCCTCCAGCAGAAACATTCTAAGATTCCACAACATATTTCCCACGGCTGCACAGGTTTCGTTATATGCGCTCAGATTGGGCAAATAATAGTTATCGCCAAAGGCCTCACCGGCAGATTTGGCACCTATACCTCCGGTTATATATAATTTCTTGGAAACAACATTATTCCACAGTTTTTCAACTGCATTTTTATAACGCCTGTCACCTGTGAGAGCCGCAATATCAGCCATTGCCGAGTACATATATACTGCTCTTACTGCATGTCCGACGGCTTCGGTTTGTTCGGTTACGGGTTTAAAATCCTGAGTATATACTTTATTGCTTCCGTTTTCACCATAGACATACAGTTCATGGCCTTCGGCATTGCCTCTTTGATCAAGAAAATATTTTGCAAGCTTTAAATACCTCTCATTTCCCGTAATCCTGTACAGTTTAACCAAACCGATTTCTATCTCCTGATGTCCGGGGACTCCGTGCAATTGATCTTTTCCCGGGCCGAAAGTTTTATCAATTAGATTTGCACTTTTAATCGCAACATTAAGTAATGATTTCTTTCCGGTTGCCTGATAATATGCCACTGCGGCTTCGTACATATGCCCGATATTATACAATTCGTGACTGTCTTTTAACTGCGACCACCTTGTTTTTCCGGTATATGGCGGCAGAGTATCGGGATTAATGGTGCGGCAGGTGTACAGATAACCGTCGTCTTCCTGTGCGGCTGCAATCTTCGCTATTAAATCATCAAGATATTTCTCCAATTGAGGATCGGGATGAATATTAAGTGAGTATGATGCACCTTCGATTACTTTGTAAACATCGGAATCGTTATATCTGATACCCACAAATGTACCCTTCTTTAACCCTCCGGCAACGGCAAAGTTATCAATTCTGTGAGTTTCCTCACATTTTGCGAAATCAAACGGGATAGTAACAATTCTATTGGTATCTAATCGCTGGAGCCAAAAATTGTCGGTAAATTTTACTTTTGTAAATGCCACGGGCTTAACGGGATAATCATTGATTTTCTTATCCTTTTTTGTGCAGGACATTGTTAATAATGCCGCTATCAAAAATAAATGTACTCTTTTCATATCTGTTGATTAAAATCAAATATCCAATCTTCTGACCGGCATAGTCATACAACGTGCTCCTCCTCCACCCCGTGCCAGTTCGGAACCTTCAATGGTTACAACACATTTATCATATCCGTCGGGGTGTGTTTTTCCGGTCATAATATCTTTTGCTCTAATAACTTCAAACCCGTTTTTATACAAAGCTTCAATCGTATAGTTGTTCCGGCCGTATCCAATGACTTTTCCCGGTGCAAAGGCAAAAAAATTGGCTCCGCTGTGCCACTGTTCCCTCTCCTGAATTGTCCTGTCGTTCTCTCCGCCACAAAAAACAGGCTTTAGATCAACACCCAGATCTTTAAGAATTTCCAAAATATTATTTACATTATTTATCCTGACAACCTTGCCGTTATCAATCGTGATATGTACTGTCTGAAACTTATTCGGGCGCAGTATTAAAGGTTCGTAAACCATACATGTATCGTAATCAAGCATTGTAAAGGTCATATCAAGATGGATAAACGACTCGGGTGTGTACGGCAACTCCTGAATGATAATATGACGGCTCTCTTTCCTCTCTTTCAAACATTGCAAAATATAATCAATACCTTGCGAAGTTGTTCTGGCTCCTATTCCAATAACCATTATATCATCCCTGACAATCAGCACATCACCACCTTCGATGGTACAGTTTTCACCGCAACCGTTTGAGGCGGAAGGATCGAAAGTAAGGGTTTTAAAGTCGGGATGATGATTAAAAACAGCTTTCATAATAAGTGCTTCCCTGTTTCTGACTTTGTTGGCCATCTTGCCTATCAATATTTTATTTTGGATGGAAACGGAAGCATCACGCATAAAGAAGAAATTATGAAGAGGAGGCAGGGAAAATCTCTCCTTTGTCAGAAATTTGGTAAGGTTATCCTTCTTCATCGGAACACCTTCAATAAGCTGAACGGCAAGCTGTTTGGGATCTATCTGCCTTATAAACTCATCTTCCCCGAAGACATCCTCTTGCGAAAGTATTTCGTCCAGCAAACTCATTCTGACACTTTCATCCAACAAAATATCACGAAGTAACTCTTTAACTTCAAAAGTTTTCGTAACGCTGTCAAGAACCGCCTTAAACTGGTCATATTCCTTTAGTGCGACTTCAAGATTTAGAATGTCGCTATACAGCGCACGTTTAGCACTTTCCGGAGTCATATTTTCGACCTCACTACCGGGTTTGTGAAGCAGAACTCCTTCGAGTTTACCAATTTCGGATGTTACGGCTATTCTGTTGTTTTCGGGCATAATTTTCCATTTTAATATCCCTGCAAAGGTAGAAAAAATGAGGTAACAAAATTAGAAAAAAACCGACTGTAGCTGCCTGTCAAAAAATATAGATGAACCACTTTGTACTGTACCACTAATTCCGTTGATGTTGTTCCATCGTCACATCATAAATTGCTATGGGGCACTCATCTTAATAATCTTTATGATTTTCGCAGTCGTTGTTTTGTCCGTCTCAATTCTTAGCAAGTAAATTCCCGGTTTCAATTCATCGGTTGAAAATGAAACTTCCTGCTTTCCATTTGGGAAATATCCATTTAGAATCCCCATAACTTTTTGTCCGGTCAAGGTGTACAAATCGGCTTGCACTTTTTGTGGATTTCTAAGATTGAAGTATAATCTTGCATAGTCATTTACCGGGTTTGGGGAAAGTAGCAGCTCTATTTCTTCAAAATCCCGGTATTTATTATTTCCCGTTGTTTCATCTTCAACAATTGTTAAATCTTGCTTAGCCTGGACATTGTATAACTTTTGAACACTTCCCGAAGGCCAGTAAATTATAAGGCTGTCCGCTTCTGTGGCTTCACCCATCCCGAAATGCAATCTCAGCTGGCTGAAATCCTGAACGCCCGGATCGGGTAACATGTTTCGGGATATCCGCTGGCCGTTGATCCACATATCGGCTTGCGCACCAATTCCATTGAAATTTGAATTCACACCTTTAAGGTTAACGAACAAAGAATTACCCGGACAATTATGATTTTCGAACAAAACCCATTGATCAAAATGGCCGGCTGCCATTAAATCAATTGCTCCGTCATTGTTGTAATCAGCCCAGCCTGCTCCAAAAAAATCCCCAAATCCACTTCCCGTAAGCCCCAGTTCGGCAGCTACATTTGTAAAAGTATTATCACCGTTGTTTTTGAACATCTGGTTGGAAACGATATGCCATGAGGTAAACAGGTCGAGCCAACCATCGTTGTTGTAATCATTGAAAGTTACTGTACGGTCTGAATCCTGCTGACCCAATGCGCCGGATGATGCGGTGATGTCGGTAAAAGTACCATCGCCGTTGTTTAAATATAATTTTGCATCAGAACCACCAAAATAAATGTCAATAAATCCATCATTATTTATATCTCCTACATCAAGAGAGTTATTCTGTGTATTAAAAACTATACCCGCATCATCGGTTACATCGGTGAATGTGCCGTCACCATTATTTCTCAGCAGTGTTGTGGGATGATAAGCTCCGGCATCGGGGCTCCATAAAATGTCCATATAGCCGTCGCGATCATAATCGAAAACGGCCAGCGGAGTATATCCCCAAACAACACCTATTTGCATTAAAGGCTGAAAAGTCCCATCTCCGTTACCGTATTGCAACGAAATGTTTCCCCAATCAAGAATATCCATACTTAAAACATCCAGGAAACCATCGTTATTGAAATCTGCAACATTATATACGCCACTGTCGGGAAGCATAGCCTGACCGGTGATGTTTGTAAATGTACCGTCGGCGTTATTTAAAAACAAGCTGGTATGTTCGCCGTAACTATTGAAATTGCGGATTAACAGGTCATTATAATCATCTCCTGTGAATTCGGCAAAAATGGTTTTGTTTGCAGTCATTCCGTTCAGCCCTGCCGAGGATGTGATATTTGTAAAAACCGAACTGTCGTTACGGAAAAACCAATAGCCGTTTCCCGTCTGATCACCTAAACCGAGATCGGGGTCACCATCATTATCAATATCGCCCCATCCAACGGAATGTCCAAGACCTATGATACCGGTTATGCCCAGTTGTGGTGCTACATTTTGAAATGTTTGCTGACCTGTTACAAAAAATGTACTTATCAGAACTGACAATGTAAGAATTATTAATCGTTTTTTCATTGTCTTTGTTTTAGATTAATATTTTGTATTTGAGGGGAATTGAAAGGGGTCAGGCATATAAAAATAAACCTGACCCTCCTTACTAATTCCTGATTATCTTTTGCTTTAGAATTTCACCGTCAGTCCCGGATAACACTCTTACAATGTAAATTCCATTATTTTTTATTTCAGGATTAACCGTGAATCTGTTATTGATTATTATCGCCTCTTTTGAAAACACTTTGTTTCCCAAAATATCAGAAATAATAACTGTTACCGGATAATTATCTTTTTCAGGAATATAAAAACCAAGTGAGTTATTGAAAGGATTCGGAAACACATAAGAGCCGGTAACGGATTCCTTACTGCCAACCCCTGTTGTTGATGCCTCATAAGAATATGTATAAACAAGCGTGGGCGGATGAGTAGGTTTTCCTTCCCACGAATCGGCAACTCTGATAGCATTTTGATTTGTAAGACTGACACCTGTTCCCACAACCTTAAAGACTATATCATTTCCCGGCATCCACCCATCAAGATCAATAACTTTTTGCAAAAGAGCACCCAAGTCGGGCGTTTTCTGAGCAGGTGTAATCAATCCGGCCTGTGTCCATGCGGGAGGTGTCCAGTAAACGGAATCCTGAAAAACATTTCTCCCGGAAACGGTGAGCGTATCCACATCGTCAAAGGGAGCTGCATCCGCCGATGATTCGGCATATATCAAAAACTCCGCAAACTGACTGTTCACCTCATCCGAACGGAACTGTATAAAAGCACTGTCAATAACTGCTCCCGACGGGATATATACATTTTGAAACCTCAGTCCGATTTTCTGAAATCCGTTGGGCACATTGGGTTCAAACTCATAATCATCATACATCATTTCCAGGTCGCTGCTTGTAAAGTATATCAAGCCGGCTTGCGTCTCCTCCACGTCATCCTGACCGTTCGTAACAGGCGACTGGTCCGTTTCGGTAAAACTTCCCACAACAATATCCAACCGTTCAATATCTTTTAACCCGGTAACATCATTTGCAACGGCGTAGATAGTATGATGCCCTTCGGAATAAGAGAAGGTAAAACCATATGGCGGATTACTTATAACCTCTTCCAAAACATTATCAACATAAAAAGAGACGTTATCCAATCCGTTACCGGCATTTAAAACCTCCGTTTCCAAAGAAATATCATCGCCCGTTTCATAAACGACAGGTGTGTTGCCGGGAAACTCAATATCGGGTTTGTTCATAGAAGGTGCCGGAATAACTTCCACGACAGCCCCGTTTGAGGGATTCCAGACATCCAGATTTTCAGGCAAGGTAAAGGGGTCGTCATTGGAAACTTCGCCCACATCAAACGCATTATCCGTTTTAATTGTCCTGATTTCAACTTTCGACTCATCAATAAAAAGCAGTTTGAACTGATAAAACTTACCGGATGCTCTTGTCCAGCTTTTATTATCATTATTATCACGCAACGGGGCACCCCACCCGCCTTCTCCGATATAAACACTTCCGTAAGTATCATTAACAATAAATCCCTCATCATTTCCTGGCAGGAAAGAGGGCTCAACCGGCCAGGTTTCTTTAACGGTATGTGCATCGCTTTCCACAACAAGGCGAACGCCCTCGTCAAAAAAGAGTTGTGCCCAGGCCTGATAGGCTGCTTCATTTTCCTTCTTCCCGTCGTAATGTGGTCGCATAGGTCTGTGATACTGAGCTGCCTTCCATATAACATCCTGATTGTTAGCAAGATCATTTTGCAGCCAGTCAAGTTGTGCTCCCGAAACCGACACCCCCGTATTCAGAGTATAAACTCTTAGCAGGTTATCACCGAAAGTGGTTGCATAATAATAGTTTTCGTTGGGAGTATCAAAGAGATTATAAATCACGATATGGCTTTCATGATTTCCCTGCGCAAGAATTACGGGGAACATTCTGCCGTCGTCCGCTGTGGTATATTGCCAGTCGTCCATCCAGTTTTTCCACTGAACATCGGTATCATCCTCGGTCATATCTCCACCAAACAATATCGCATGGGGTTTGAGTTTTGATACAAGAAGATTTGCCCTTTGTCTCGGAGGTCTGTTTGTTCGCGAATCACCTCCTGCAATGATTGACAATCTGCTTAAATCGGCCGGGGCTGTCTTAAACCAATAGCGGTCGCTTGTTCCTTCACTGTCGTGAATAACAAAATAGTAAGCTTTGTTTGGTGTCAATCCCGACAAACGGACAAACTTGTTATGCATACCGCGAAAATAAACCGAACGGTCAACAGCATGAGAAAAAGAGTAAGAGGAATAATTCGTTCCGTAGTCAACCGTGTCGTAATAAACAACAGGATCTGTCCCGCTTATCTGATTCCAACCTATCGTGACAGTTGTTGCGGGATCATTTGCAATAACAAGTCTGTACTTGTCATTTGAGCAATAAATTTGGCCGAAAGCCATTAAAAACACTAAAAGAGAAGTAAGCTTTTTCATAATCGTAGTTTTTACAAAAATATGAAAAAACGATATCAAAAATAAAAAAACTTTGTTATTCCAAAACATTCACATCCATAAGAGCTTGTTTCAACTCCTGAAAGATAATGGGTTTGGCAACAATTTTCCTGTTTTTGTCAAGCAGGAACATTGTGGGTGTTGCATATACGTTGTGTCCGTCGTCGAAACGGAGAGTGAAAATGCCGGGGGAGGGATTGGGGTAAAAGTTTCTTCTTCGCTCTTCGAGCTACGGCGAAAAAAGTTTTCCTTCGCTCTTCGGCGAACGAAACCTTTAGGGACGAGGAAGGCTTGTGCGCATGAGCCCCGAAAGGTTGAGATATAAAAGGGCTTTGTCATCGGATTTTACGTATTTAACGATTTCTCAACCTTTCAATTCCCCACCGCAGGGGCTTGCTTCGAATTGAAAGGTTTCAGCGCGCATTCAACGAGTGGCTTGCTGTCGCCCGTCCCGCATTCAACGGATGACTTGCCTTCGCTTAGGCTTGTGCGCAGTCATCCGTTGAATTGCCAACGCTTGGCAGGTTTGCAGCCATCCGTTGAATTGCCTTAACCTGTGAATGCGGTTGATGAATTACTATTGTACTATCATTTTATCAGTATAAACCTTGCCGCCGGCCGATAGCTTAATAAGATAAATGCCTTTGGCTTCATTGCGTATGTCAATAACCGTAGCCTCATCACGGATATTCTCCTTTTTGAAAACCGTTTTACCCATCATATTACGCACCTCAACCGAATAACTCTCCGTTTGTCCGTCGTTGAAACGGAGAGTGAAAATGCCGGGGGAGGGATTGGGGTAAAGGGACAAACTTCCATCTGCACTTTTTATTATTAAACTATTTTTTATTGTTAATTCAGGTTGTTTTAAAGGTTTTGAAGAGTCATTATTTTTCAAAACAGCAATACCTTTGTCTACTTTTAAAAGTAGTGTTTCAATATTTACCGATTTACAGGTATTGGAAAAAGTACTAACTAAAGTATATTTTCCATTAGGTAACTCTTCATAACCGGGAATTTCAAAACAAGCATTATTTCCATTAATAGACCCCGGACCGCCGGTAATCCATTCATCCCACCAATTATACAGGTCGAAATTACAATAATCTGTATTTTTAACCGTATAACAAACAGTCGGAGATAAAAGTTCCGGTTCTGAAGTTACCACAGGAGAAACGGGCATTTGCACATCTTCAATCTTCGCAGTGAAATGAGATCCGGCTTTTGCATGAAATCCTTTTTTCAGTAATATTGATTCACCTGCTGTAAAACTAACATTTATACCGGAATTTACAACGGTAAAAGGAATTTTAAATGGCAATTCCGTTTGTATATTATCTGCACTTATTGGTGTAATTGGTGCGATTATACTCTTCGTTGTAATA